>DASPHS010000056.1:0-11888 GCA_035629475.1 Saccharimonadales bacterium (SeqCode) | reverse complement strand
CCCTGGACGGCACATCTTGGGCGTAAAAGATGCGCTTCTCATTCACGGTACTTGAAGTACCGCTCTCTCGAATGCTCCTTTTTCATCCCAAGCAGCGCTCGCCCAAGAAGCCGCTACCCATCGTCATCCTGAACTTGTTTCAGGACCCAGTAATAAAATCCTTAGTTTTTCAGCTGCCATCAGGGGTGATACAATAGATGCAATACGACAAACGCGTAAATAAGGAGCTTTCTTATGGCTGATTTCAATCAAGTACTTACCCCTGGTGACTGGCAGAACGCCACTGTAAACACCGTTATCGAGATTCCTCAAGGCTCTATGCTCAAGGTCGAATGGGACCGCAAGCGTGCCTGCTTTATGCTTGACCGTGTTGAGCCAGCTATCTTTGCTAAGCCGGTCAACTATGGTTTTATCCCACAGACATTGGACGAGGACGGTGACGAGCTCGACACGTTGGTTGTTTGCGCCGAGCCTATCCCTATGGGCGTATGGCTGGAAGCCAAAGTTATCGGTATTCTGAACTTTATCGATGATGGTGAAGCTGATCACAAAGTTGTGCTGGTTCCAGCCGACGACCGCAACACCGGTGATAGCATCAACAGCCTTGACGACCTGGGTGACCGCTGGAAGCAGCAGATCGAGCACCACTTCACTCACTACAAAGACCTCAAGAAGCCTGGTTCAACCGTGGTTGAAGGCTGGGGCGACGTAGAAGACGCCAAAAAGATTATCGAAGAGTCTATCAGCCGCTACAACGAGCAGTAGATGCCTAGGACATTTGCAAAAGTACTGGTCGTAAACGACGCTGGCGAATTGCTGATTCTGCGCCGTAGTAGCACCGATGAAGACCGTCCTGGCGGCTGGGATTTCCCCGGTGGAACGGTCGACCAGGGTGAGACATTTTTGCAAGCAGCTGTACGTGAAGCTTCCGAAGAGGCCGGCCTAACAGTGCGCCAGCCTCTGCTGGTATATGGCAAAAGTGACGCACGTCCGTGGGGCAAGGGCGTCTGGCTGTACTATCTGGAATTTGTTACCGGTCATCCGACGGTGACGCTCAGTTTTGAGCATGACCGCTACGAATGGGTGCAGCCAGAGGCTTTTCTGGCCATGACCGATTATCCCAAGCATCACGAAATCATCACCTTTATACGGGAGCATGCCCTGCTCAGTAATCCTCCGGTGACGCTGGCTATGGCAACCGGCCGGACCGTACTGACGAATGCCAAGGGCGAACTACTCATCGTGCGTCGCAGTGGCACCGATGAAACATTTTATGGCGGGACTTGGGACTTACCGGGCGGCCAGGCCGAAGCGGGTGAGGATATCAGTCAGACAGCTATCCGAGAAACGAAGGAAGAAGTCGGCATGGATATCAAGCACGCTGTCCCGCTCTTTGCCATCAGTAAGCCGCGCCGCGAGGGAACCGGTACATGGGTGTTCTTTGGCGCATCGGCCCCCCAGGAGATACCAACGCTCAGCTGGGAGCACGACGAATACAAGTGGATTCCACTCGCCGACCTTCCTCAATACACTGACTACGAGATATTGCTGGCCATGACAACGTTCGTACAAGATTAAATAGGGGGGGGTTATGACACCGACACTCGACTTTCTGCAGCAGGCCAATGACCATATCCATAAGTTGCTCCTGGAGCTGCAACCCGTACTTCTTGAGGCACAGGGCAAAATCGGTCACCAGCTGAAAGATGACAAATCTGCCGTGACCGCCATGGACACCATGGTCGAAGACCGCTTACGTGCGGCCCTTCATGATTTTGCACCAGCCATCCCGTTCAGTGGTGAAGAGTCTGGGGTGGATTACAGCCAGCCGACATACTGGCTAGTGGACCCTATTGACGGCACTGAGCCATTTATTCGTGACTTGCCATTTGCTACTAATATGATCGCCCTTGTAGACAACAATCAGCCAGTCCTGGGTATTATTTATAACTTCGGGCTCAATGACTATTACCTTGCCATCAAAGGACAGGGCGCCACGCGCAATGGCCACACCATCCATGTAAGTAACCGAACCATTGACCGGTCATTCCTGTCTATCGGCTTGAGCAACCTGGATGTGCCGGAGGGCCGCAATATAACCGATCGGATCCGCTCTGAGTTGGGTATCAATTCATCGGTCAAGTTCGCCGCCACCGGTGCCGAGATGGCGAGTGTGGCAGCCGGCAGCATTGAAGGACGGGTGCTGTATAAGGGCCGTGCCAAACCATGGGACTTTGCACCTGGTGCATTGCTCATCCAGGAGGCAGGCGGCCGGGTTGCCAACATTGGCTCCGACGCCTATGACGTCCGTGATGCGAACGTCGTGGCCACCAATGCGGTTATTTTTGATGAAGTCATGGCATTTATGAACAAAATTGCCGCACCGGCACAGTAAGATATATTGCGCTTACGCTTTCCACCTCGTACAATGGAGGAAAAGCGTTTAATAAGGGGTGATATATTCATGAAAACAAGAGTAGCAATTAACGGCTTTGGTCGTATTGGCCGCAATGCTTTTAAAGTTGCTTTTGAGCGTGGTGACATTGAAATCGTCGCTATCAACGATCTTACTGATACTAAGACTCTGGCTCACTTGCTCAAGCACGACAGCAATTACGGTACCTACCAGTACGAAGTTGGCCACGACGACCAGCACGTGATTGTGAAGGGCCACAAGGTCAAGATTCTAGCCGAGATGGACCCAGCCAAGCTGCCATGGAAAGACCTGGATATCGATGTCGTCATTGAATCGACTGGTTTCTTTGTAGACCCAGCGAAGGCTATGGCGCACGTTACTGCCGGCGCCAAGAAGGTTGTAATTAGTGCACCTGCCAAGGGTGAGGGCGCTACAACCATCGTGTTGGGTGTCAACGAAGACAAGTTGGAAGGTGCTGGTGAAATCCTCAGCAACGCCTCTTGTACGACTAACTGTATTACGCCGGTTGCTGCCGTTATCGAGAGCGCCTTTGGTATTGAGAAGGCCATGATGACTACCGTGCACAGCTACACTGCCAGCCAGCGCTTGCAGGATGCCCCCGCCAAGGACCTGCGTGAGGCCCGCAACGCCGCTGAGAACATCGTACCTACTACGACCGGTGCATCTATCGCCGCTGGTGAGGCACTGCCAGCCTTAAAGGGTATCTTCGGCGGTATGAGCGTGCGTATTCCAACACCTGTGGTTTCTTTGAGCGACTTCGTGATCATTACCAAGCGTAATGTCACCGTTGAAGAAGTGAACGAAGCTTTCAAGAAGGCTGCCGCTGAGCCTTACTATCAGGGCATCCTGGCCGTGAGTGATGAGCCACTGGTAAGCAGCGACTACATTGGCAACAGCCATTCCGCAACCGTTGACCTGCAGCTGACTGCTGTTGTCGGCGGCAACATGCTGAAGGTGGTTGCTTGGTACGACAACGAATGGGGTTACAGCAACCGTTTGGTTGAAGTTGTAGCCGACGCCGGCCGCTTACTGCACCGCTAGGCCTCATGTGCGGGGAGGCAGCTTCCGGGCCCTCCCCGTCATGCCGGACTGCGATCCGGCACCCAGTCAAAAAGAATTCCATTAGTACTGGATTCTGGATCGCAGTCCAGAATGACGCAACAAGGAAAATGTGGGCAAGAACATGAAAATCTACATCGGTGCTGATCATAACGGTTTTGCTATGAAGCAGGAACTCACTGAAGAGTTAGTGCGAGCAGGCTACGAAGTAATTGATGAGGGTGACAAAAAACTCAACCCCGATGATGATTTTCCTATTTTTGCAGCCCGGGTTGTACACGCCATGAAAGCCGATGGCGGCAAAGACCCGCGCGGCATCCTTATTTGTGGCAGCGCTCAGGGTATGTGTATGGCGGCAAACCGTTTTAAGGGCATTCGGGCCAGCCTGATATGGGAAACGGCCGAGGCGCATGCTGCCCGCAATGATGACGACAGCAATGTATTGTGCTTGCCAGCCCGCTCAGTAACAACGGCTGAGGCGGTCAAGATAGCCCACACCTGGCTGGCAACGCCCTTTGCAGCCGCGCCACGATATAAGCGCCGCCTACGTGAACTTGACCAGCTCGGATAGTTATTTATTTTCCGTCGCTAAACTAGTGCTCAGTTCGGTTTCCTCTAGTGCCTTAGTCAAGCTGTCCACTTGAGCGGTAAAATCTTCTATATTTTTGTTTTGTAACTCAAGTTGCTGTGTGTACTCCTGATAGCTCTCTTTGTTATCGTTTTGATATGTAATAACGAGCCCGCACACAGTAACGAGCAGGGTGATGAAGCCCAGAAATGTTACTAGTACGACAGCGGCCATCAGCGTATTGAGTTCCTGTACTTTTTTTGGCAGGCTTCGAACGGTTGAATTAAGGTTTGCTGTGCGGCTGAGCATTATTTTTCTGTCTTTCGAGCAAATGGATGATGAAACATCTTAATCTCGCCAGTTTTAAGGTTGATGAAAAGTTTAGTTACAACCACTTCTTTAAAATCAAGGCCTAACACGCCATTCTCATCAACGTTTGCCTTTACCATGGCATGGTAGTTCTCCGCATCTTCCCACTCGACTTCCTTAAGGCCTTTATTGAGCATCTCAAGAATCTTATCTATCTTATCGGGGTCATCCATAGTCAAAGTATAACTGTTGCGGTGAACGTATCAAACCATTAGTATTATCGCCCAACTTGCCATTTTATTAACTCAAGCGGTATGCTAAAAGCAGTATGATATCAACTATCTGCCCGACCGTTCTGGCGAGCAACCCCGAAGAATATAAAAAGCAAATAGAACGCATTGCGATGTTTGCCCCGCGCGTGCACATCGACCTGGCTGATGGCATTTTTGCGCCTGCTAAAACCATGCCAATTGAGGAGATATGGTGGCCGGGCGGTATACGCGCAGACTTGCACGTCATGTACCAAAAGCCCTTCGAGCATGCCAAGCTTTATTTGGGGCTGGGCCCACAGATGGTAATCGTCCATGCCGAAGCAGACGGTGATTTTGTGGCCTTTGCTGAACTGATGCACCGCCATGGCGTGGAAGTCGGCGTGGCCATCAAGGCTGAAACGCCAGTTTCGGCTATTGAACCGGCAATCGACCTCATAGACCACGTGCTGGTATTTTCGGGTAATCTCGGTCATTTTGGAGGACAGGCAGACCTGACGCTTATCACTAAGGTCAAACAGTTGTCCAACCTGCGGCCACAGCTGGAAATCGGCTGGGACGGTGGTATTAACGAGCAGAACGCCCGTGCATTGGCGATGAGTGGCGTCGACGTGTTGAATGTTGGCGGGTATATTCAGCACTCTACCGATCCGCATGCCGCGTACACCACATTGACCCGCGCTATCATCTAGGGCCCCGTCATCCTGAACTTGATGCAGGACCCAGTAATAAAATATTCCGCGCAAGCATTGCCTGGTATCTCTTACTGGATTGCGGGTCATACCCGCAATGACGAAGAGCTGACTGTGAAACTGCCGCTGGCAGTTTCATTACTTTTGTGAGTGCTCATTTCACTTTGAGTTAAATGTCATGACAATGTACTATTAAAGTAAAAGAAGCGTAAGCAAAAAGACGAGGGTATGAGACACATATATGCAATCCCGGAGTTGGAGCTCAAGGCCAACGAAATCCGCCAGGATATTATCAAAATGTTACTCGAAGCGGGTAGCGGCCACTCAGCTGGTCCGCTCGGCCTCGCGGATATTTTCACGGCGCTGTACTTCAACGTTATGAAGCATGACCCCGAAAACCCTACCTGGGAAGAACGGGATTTATTCCTGCTCAGCAACGGGCACTGTGTCCCCGTGCAGTACGCTACTATGGCACATGCCGGCTACTTTGATAAGAAAGAACTGCTTACCCTCCGCAAACTCGGTTCACGCCTGCAGGGCCACCCTGAACGGACCAAATTGCCCGGATTGGAGACGACCAGTGGGCCACTTGGTTGTGGCCTGAGCCAAGCCGCCGGCATGGCACTTGCTTTGCGCATGGATAAAAACCGCTCTCGTCATGTATACGTCGTAACTGGTGATGGTGAGTTGAACGAAGGCAATATTTGGGAAGCTATCATGCTCATCGGAAAAGAGAAGCTGAGCAACCTGACCGCAATCGTCGACCGTAACAACATCCAAATTGATGGCCCCACCGAAATGGTCATGCCCCTGGAAGACCTGAAAGCCAAGTGGGAAGCCTTTGGCTGGCATGTCCTGGAAGTTAACGGCAACGATATCGAAGCCGTCATTGATGCTTGTGCAATGGCTAAGGCAATTGTTGAAAAGCCAGTGGTTATCCTGGCGCATACCATCCCGGGCAAGGGCGTCGACTTTATGGAATATGATTTTTACTGGCATGGCGTACCACCAAACGCAGACCAGGCCAAACTGGCATTGAAAGAACTGCGCACATTGAAGGGCCGCATTAAGAGCGAGGCTCACGACTAGCTGGAGCTAGGGAGAATAAACAGATGACAGATATGCACTTAGTAGATGACGTACGATCCAAAGATATTAAAAGTGAGCCTATCCGTAAGGGGTTTGGGCTTGGTCTCTTAGAGGCTGGCAAGCGTGACGAGCACGTGACCGCCGCTTGTGCTGACCTGACCGGCAGTACGCAGATGAACCTATTCCGCGATGCCTTTCCTGATCGTTTTGTAGAAATCGGCATTGCCGAGCAGAACCTGGTGACTGTCGGTTCCGGCATGGCGGCTATGGGCAAGATTCCTTTTGTCAGCAGTTATGCCGCTTTCAGCCCTGGCCGCAACTGGGAGCAGATTCGCACCACTATTTGTTTGAACGAACAGCCAGTCAAGATTATCGGCTCCCATGCCGGTGTCAGTGTGGGGC
This sequence comes from Saccharimonadales bacterium (SeqCode), assembly GCA_035629475.1. GTDB lineage: Bacteria > Patescibacteriota > Saccharimonadia > Saccharimonadales > UBA4665 > JARIHD01. Next base: position 5,063 of record DASPHS010000056.1, on the reverse strand, counting down.
CGGACGGGGCCACCCACCAGATGCTTGAAGACCTGGCTATCATGCGCACACTCCCTCACATGGTCGTGCTGGCGCCTTGCGATAGCGTGGAAGCTGAAAAAATGACTTTGGCTATGGCTAAGGATGCACGCCCCAACTATATGCGTTTAGCCCGTGAGGCGACGCCGATTATTACTACTGCCGATACGCCATTTGAGATTGGCAAGGCGTATGTGTTCCGCCCCGGTCAGGACGTCACCATTATTGCAACCGGTGTTATGACCTACCAGGCTCTGGTAGCTGCAGAAATTTTGGCAAAAGATGGCGTGCAAGCCGAAGTGATTCACGTGCCAACCATCAAGCCTTTGGATGAAAAAACCATTCTGACCAGTGTCGGTAAAACGGGAGCCGTTGTAACTGCTGAAGAAGCACAGGTTGCCGGTGGGCTGGGCGGCGCAGTCGCTGAACTCCTCGGCGAACAGCTGCCAACACCAATGCAGCGTGTCGGCATGCGTGACCAGTTTGGTGAATCGGGTGAACCGTCACAGCTTATGGAGCACTTCAATCTGACTGCCACGCACATTGCCCTTGCTGCCCATCAAGCACTTGCTCGCAAAAAGTAAGCGTCTCCTGCACTAACAAACAGTAAGAAACAAACAATGGCTCCCATAGCATTAGTATTAGCCCAAAATATCAGTGGCGCCTTTATGGCTATCGGTCTGCGCAAACTGGCAACCATAGTTCCTAAGGCGCAGTTCCAAGTACTGGCAGCAGTTTTCGTATGTATGTACGTCCTTACACTGCCGGTAGTATTGGCAATGGGGAACATTCACTTGGCTGCTCTGACGGAGCATTGGTTCCTACTGGCATTGGCCGGCGTAACACTCACACTTAATCCTGTCTTTTTTTACATGGGTCTGCGCTATATGGATGCTGCTATGGGATCGCTTATGGCTACGGTGAATATAATCGTGGCTATCCTGGGTGCCGTATGGTTGCTCGACGAGCGCTTGGCGGTCCAGCAAGTGTTGGGCGCGGCAGTGGTTGTTGGTGCTATTGTATACGCCCTCTCCGTACGGCTGAGCAAGAAGCAGCGTAAACATTGGACATGGGGTGCGGGCTTCACGCTCTTGAGCGGGGTCTTCCTGGCAATATCGATGATTATTCAAAAGTACTTGCTGGGTTTTATGAGCGGCGAGTCATTCGTCGTCTGGGGCTGGGGGATGCAGACGGCTTTGGCTGTACTGCTCGCCCTTACATTCAGACGCAGCCACTTCAAAGACATTTTTCATAAGCGGGCACTGCCACATTTGATAGGCACGGGCTTGAGCAAGGCTGCAACAGCTGGCGGGTTCATAGCCAGTCTTATCTTCTTCCGTAGCTTATCGCTAGCGATTGTGCTTGCCGGTTTGCGGCCTTTATTCGTATCGTTCCTGGGCGCCCTAATACTGAAAGAACATGAGTTCCTGCAGCGTAAAATAGCCGCCTCGGTGATTGCCGGCATGGGCGTCGCCCTCATGTTTTTAAACGTCTAGCCGATGCTATGACATACTAATCAACTACATGCAATAATGGTGTCGTTTTAGCATAAGCTGTATACTGTAGTTATTATGAATACCGACAAACTCGAGCACATTGCCAAGACATTAGTGGGCCACGGCAAGGGCCTGCTCGCCGCTGATGAAAGTAACGCGAGCTGCGAAAAGCGTTTCGACGCCCTCGGCGTGCGCTGCACGGAAACATCACGGCGTGATTACCGTGAAATCCTGCTGACCGCACCAGGTGCCGAAGACATCATGAGCGGTGTTATCCTGTTTGAGGAAACACTTTTCCAAAGCACCAAGCATGGCCAACTATTCCGGGAGTACCTGAAACAGCATGGTGTGATGCCCGGTATCAAGGTCGACAAAGGCTTGGTTGACCTGCCTGGCTTCCCGGGTGAAAAGGTAACCCAGGGCCTCGACGGCCTGCCAGAGCGCATGGCTACTTTTGCTGCTGCAGGTGCACAGTTCGCCAAGTGGCGCGCGGTCATTACCATCAATGACAGCGATAACGGTTCTATCTGGCCAACTGATGAATGCATCGGCGCTAACACGTTAGCGCTTGCCCGCTATGCCCGTATCTGTCAGGAGGCTGGCATCGTGCCCCTGGTAGAGCCGGAAGTGCTGTTCGACGGCAAGCATTCCATCGAAGAATGTGAGCAAGTATTGGCTCATACCTTGGACATCCTGTTCCAGACGTTGCGGGCCTTCCGTGTACATCTGCCAGGTTTGATTCTTAAGACCAGTATGGTGCTGCCAGGCAAGGATAGCGGCACGCCTATCAACCACGACGATGTAGCTGACCGGACGGTCCGCGTACTACGTGAACACGTCCCTGGTGATGTCGGTGGCGTCGTGTTCCTGAGTGGCGGCCAGAAGCCAGCCGATGCCCTTATCAACCTGAACAAGATCGCACAGCGTGGTCCGCACCCATGGGGCGTTACCTTCTCGTACTCCCGCGCCCTCCAGGACCCAGTCTTGAAGGCCTGGGCTGCAGATCCTGATGCGGTACACGAAGCCAAGGAACTCTTCAAACAGCAGCTCGACCTGGCCAGTGCGGCCGCCAAGGGTGAACTCAACGAGGGCGCTCTGGCGAACGACACCTTCGTGTCACACGCGCAGGACCTATAGTTGGCCAAACTGATTACCATGAGAGCTCCGTAAGGGGCTCTCTGTTTATTTGCGGCAATACCCATTACCGCTTATACTTGCGCATATGGGATTAACATTACAAGAAATACAAGCAAACTGTGCCAAAGCTCGCGAGAGCATGACACGCGCCCGTGCGGAACATTACGCGTTCGGAGCATTTAACCTGGACGACGAAGCCACACTGAAGGCTGTCGTACTGGCGGCAAAGGCCAAGAACGCTCCGGTACTGGTTGAAGTCAGCCAGGGCGAAGTCGATGACATCGGCATCGAGAACGTGCGTGATATGGTCGATAACTTTAAGGCAGAGTACGGTGTGGAAATCTACGTCAACCTTGACCATTCGCCTACTGTCGAAGCAGCCAAAAAGGGCATTGATGCCGGTTTTGAATTTATCCATATCGATGTGTCACAAGCCAATCACGAAGCGACTGATGAGGAGATTATCGCTGCAACCCGTGAAGTCGTCGAATACGCCAAAAAAACTGGTGCACTTGTTGAGTCCGAGCCACATTACTTTGGTGGCAGCTCCAACTTGCACACCGAAGGCATTGACTACGAAGAAATTAAGAAGACGTTTAGTACCCCTGAAGGTATGAAAGCTTTCGTTGACGCTACAGGCATTGACACTTTTGCGGCCGCGGTAGGCAACCTGCATGGTAAATACCCCGTGCCCAAGGAACTTGACCTTGAGCTGTTGCAGCGCTTGCGTGACGCCACCGACTGCAACATCAGCTTACATGGCGGTAGCGGCACACCTGGCCACTACTTTGAAGAAGCGGTACGGATTGGTGTCACGAAGATCAATATCAATTCCGATATGCGTATTGCGTACCACGACACGCTGCTGCAGGTCCTCCAGGACAACCCCAGCGAATACTCGGTAGCCAAACTAACCGGTAAGCACGTCGTGCCGGCTGTCCAGGCTGTCGTGGAGTCCAAGCTCGACTCCTTTAACTCCACAGGAAAAGCACGGCCGTAATCACAACGTCTGCTGCCAAAAGACCGGCCTCCCCGCCGGTCTTTTATATTGCGCTTATGGTTGTTGTCTGGCACAATAGAATCAAATAACTACAGTGTAAAAGAAAGAGTAGGGGATGGGACAAATTGATATTCTGAGCGTAGGGGACGTAGTAACCGACGCTTTTATCAAGCTGCTGGATAAGCAAGCTGTTGCTTATGAAAATGAGCACGGAAAGTGGCTGGCTATGCCGTTCGCTACCAAGCTGCCTTTTGACCACGTAGAGATTATCGAAGGCGTGGGCAACGCCGCTAACGCTGCTGTTGCTTTTGCACGCTTAGGCCTGAAGACAGGCTTTGCAGCCAATGTCGGTGGCGATGAAGCCGGCCGCGGCATGATTGCTGCGCTGCACAAGCAAAAGGTTGATACTCGTTTCATGCACATCAACCCTGGTAAAAAGAGTAACTACCACTATGTGCTGTGGTACAAGGATGAGCGTACTATCCTCATCAAGCACGAGGAGTACGACTATCGCTGGCCAAAGTTCAAGCCAACGGAAATCCCTCGCTGGGTATACTTCAGCTCAATCAGTGAGCACGCTATCGATTACCATGATGAAGTTTCTGAATGGCTGGACGAAAACCCTGGCGTCAAGCTGGCGTTCCAGCCCGGCACCTTCCAGATGCAGGCCGGCACCAAGCGCCTCAAAAAGCTCTATGAGCAAACCGAAGTACTTGTACTCAACCGCGAAGAGGCTGCCTACGTTGGCGGCGGCAAGCACGAGGACCTGCACGACTTATTTGACCACCTGCACAAGCTGGGGCCAAAGACAGTCATTATTACCGATGGCCCAGACGGAGCATACGCTTCTGATGGCGCCAACCGTTACAGCATGCCGTTATATCCGGACCCTGCTGCTCCTGTTGACCGTACGGGTGCCGGTGACTCATTCGCCTCAACCTTAGTGGCAGCAATTGCCAAGGGCCTGAGCCTGGAAGACGCGTTGACCTGGGCACCTATTAACTCTATGAGTGTCGTCCAAAAGGTTGGTGCGCAATCAGGTCTGCTGTCTGAGCGCGAACTGCTGCGTTTCTTGCACCATGCGCCCAAAAACTACCACCCCAAAAAACTGGCTTAGGGCCTTGTACATGGCACATCTCGGGCGAAAGAGATGTGCTCCGCGCTCTCGGTACTGAAGTACCGTTCACTTGCGGTGCTCCTCTTTCATCCCGAGCTGCACGCACATACAAAACCCTTGAGTTCGTGGATTGGGCACGACGCTTATGGTAAGCTAGAGGTAGAAAATTATGACTCGCTATTTGTCGTTAGCATTGGGAGCAGCTGAGCCAACATTTGGTCAAAGCATCGCTGAGTTAGAGCGCGCTGGGGGACGGCCGAGCGCGCTCTAACTCAGCGATGCTTAGACCAAATGT
>DASPHS010000055.1:0-20103 GCA_035629475.1 Saccharimonadales bacterium (SeqCode) | reverse complement strand
ATTCTCGTACGGCTGCTGCAGCCAAAAACCATAAAATGAGAAGATACCAGCATCATGGTGACCGCTATACATTATCGGTCGCGACTTTATGTGAGCATACTCTTTTTGGTTACGACTCTCCCCTGGTTCAAATCTACGTTTTTGCGAGGGCCGACGATATCTGCGTTCCCTTGAATCTTGTCGTATAAAAGGCAGGAACTTATGAAGCCGCAATTCTTCTGAATTAGTACACACACTCTTCAGCCATGACGAGTCTAATAAGAGCTTGCCATCAAGATGCTGATACCCCCTTAAACCAATAAAAGGCTTGAAAAAGCCTTTTTGCTTACGCCCTCTGGAAAGCTTGCGATGCTGGTGGTCGTACCATTGCTGATATATCTCTTCGTTCATATTCTTGAGTTTGGACCCTTCAGCGCGGCGCGCGCCTCCGCCTAACGGCGATGAAGGGTCCATGCTCCGGGGCCGTTTGTGAAACGATCGAGTCCGGATGAGGCAAGTAACGAGGTGGTCATATCTCTTGGTGCGCCTTAGTTCAATACGATTGTGACGACGTACAATGACATCATCATCACATTCACTCTCTTGAAATACATCAATAAGAATGAAAGGTAAATTATATGGTCATACAGTTTGAAACCGAGATAACCCTACAATTGACTGCCCTCGTCGCTGCTGCCAGCGGGTTTGGGCTTGACCGGAATACCGTCTCTACTCCCAAGGTGTTGCTCTCTACCTCTCAGCGACACATCTAGGACATGGCAGTGGGCGTTGTTACCCTCAACGGTATTCATATAATACCATTTTAGATGCCTTAGCACTAGCATTTTACCAATGAAATTGCAGTTTTCGCCAATATATCCATCAAATATTCAGGTGAGACATCATACAGGAAAGGATTAATAACTATTGCCAGTTGGCCTCTATGTGGTGGATAGCCGGGTGGTCCAGGCCGAAGTAGTGTCCCAACTCATGCCACAGGGTGTGTTTGACCTGCACTTTTAACTGGGGCATCTCCTGGACGAAGTGCAACATGGGCAGCTTGAAGATAGTGATCTTATCTGGTGAAAAGCCCGTCATCCCCTGACGCTTGGGCAGGGGGACGCCTTCATACAATCCGAATAAGTTCTCATCGTTACGTAACTCCAGCTGCACTCGCTGCTCGGGCGTTGGCTCATCGGCATACACAATGGCTACATTTTGAATCGCCTGCCCGTGTTGTTCGGGCAGTTGATCCACCAACTCATCGATTGACTCAGCAATCAGCTGGGCAAATTGGTCGTCGCTGACCTCCAGCACTAAAGCGTTTCCTCGATACGCAGCAGTTCATTGTACTTAGCCAACCGCTCACTTCGGCTGATAGAACCGGTCTTGATTTGTGAACAGCCCAGGCCGACAGCCAGATGAGCAATCGTCGTGTCTTCGGTTTCACCACTGCGGTGGCTCATAACGGTGTTCCAACCGGCATCATGTGCCATTTGTACTGCATTGATGGTCTCGGTCAGCGAGCCGATCTGGTTGGGTTTAATAAGGATAGCGTTGGCAGCCTTTTCGTCAATGGCCTTCTGTAGCAGCTTGACGTTTGTAACCAGCAAGTCGTCGCCCACTAACTGTGTCTCTTCGCCCATAGCAGCTTGGAGCTGCTTCCAGCCGTCCCAGTCGGCTTCGGCCAGGCCGTCTTCGATGGAAGTTATTGGGTACTTGGCAGCCAATTCCTGGTACCAGGCAACCATTTCGGCTGCGTCCAGTGTGCGGCCTTCGGTCTTTAATTCGTACTTGCCGTCGGCATCAGTTAATTCGCTCGAGGCGACATCAAGCGCAAACTCGACGTCCTCACCCAGCTTGTAGCCAGCACGCTCGACTGCCTGGCTCAACAGGTCAAGCGCTTCGGCATTGCCCGATACATGCGGTGCAAAACCACCTTCGTCACCTACGGTTGTGCCATAGTTCTTCTCGGCCAATACTTTCTTGAGGGCCATAAATACTTCGGCACCGATGCGCATCCGGTCGGCAAATGTATTACCCGATACAGGAATAATCATGAATTCCTGTATATCAGTTGAGCCGGCAGCGTGCTTGCCGCCGTTGATCAGGTTCATGAGGGGCATGGGTGGCGTAAACGTCGTCTGGCCTACCATGTCAGCAATGTATTTGTACAGAGGCTGGCCTGCGGCAATAGCAGAAGCCTTGGCGCAAGCAAGTGAAACGGCCAGGATGGCATTGGCACCAAGTTTGCTCTTGTTTTCGGTGCCATCAAGCTCGAGGAGGAGCTGGTCGATAGCCCGTTGGTCGGCGGCATCATTACCAATGAGCGCTGGAGCAATAATATCGTTTACATTGGCTACAGCTTTGGTGGTACCTTTGCCGCCGTATGCTTCGCCGCCATCACGTAGTTCAAGCGCTTCACCGCTACCGGTGCTGGCGCCGCTGGGCACTGCCGCACGGCCGAGCGTACCGTCCTCGAGGGTTACATCGGCCTCTACAGTAGGAAAGCCGCGGGAGTCAAAAATTTGTCGGGCATGGATGTGTGTAATGTTCATCCTTACATGGTAGGAGTACCGATACTAATAATCAAGGATTATGCCCCTGGTGCTGACTCCGGCGGAAAATCAAACTCACCAGCCCGTACGCCGGCAATAAAATCGCGTAGGCCTTCGAGCGTGACCGAGACGCTCACATCGCTGGTGCGGCGGTAGTCATCCACTTTTACAATTGCAAGTTCGCCGTTCGCACCCTCCAAAACTCCTACGCAGGCACCACTGGATGAGTAGCTACTTTTTCGCAATCTTGTTCCTGGTTCCGATTCCAGCCACTTAGGCTCACCTTTGACATGTTCGCTCATAGTACATCCCGGTTACATTACCCGCAGTATAAAAGCAGCTGAGGAATATTCCATCTTGTTGTGTTGGCACTGCATCTTTATCTGTAGTATATTCTGGAATATGAATGCTACGGCGAGGTTGAGCAAAAGAGAAATTGGCGCTCTGGTACGAACATACCGCCAAAAGGTTGGCCTCAAAGGCACTGAACTTGCGTCCCTGGCTCATATAAGCCAGTCAAAAATATCTAAAATCGAAACGGGTTATGCCGGCAGCCTGCGGCCTGACGAACTGACGCGCATACTGAATATTCTGAAAGTACCGGAACATATTCTACAACAAGTAGTAATATCGCTCGGACCAGCTCAGCCACCCGCAATCTTGCCGGTCTACCAGGAGCTTGAGGGTAATAGCATGTTGGAAGCAAGAGCTAAAAAGACCGTCCGCGCCTTTGGGGTTAGCCTCGTGCACGTCCTGCTGCAAACCTACCGATACCGGCAAGCCCTCCTGACGCTACATGACGTGAAAGATCTTGCGGGCGAGATGAAACGCACCATGCTCCGTCAGGACCAGTTGTGGGAGCGCGGCAAAACATTTCACATTCTGCTTGCCGAGTCGGTACTGTACACCTGCTTCAGTAACCAGGAAATACACCTGGCGCAGCTGGATCGCATCAGCCGCGCCCTGGACTTACCAACCAAAAGCCAGGTAGGTATTATCCCGCTTGAGGCTGGCTTAGCACCGAGAGACCTCGGGCACTTTACTATCTATGACGAGCATACGGTGCTGGATGCGCTACAGAGCCGTGAAATCGAGACAACCGACCCTGAAATCGTTACAACATACGTACAGGTTTTTGACCAGCTGGAGTCGCTGGCACTCTATGGGCAAGCGGCAATAGACCGCGTCGAACGGGCTAAATCACACTTTCGTTAAATTAATTGCCGTTTTATTGTTAGCGATTTTACATCATTTATCTGCTGAAAGCGCGATACTGTAAACATCGAAATTAATTAGGAGAACAATTATGGGAATTATTACTTGGATCATTGTAGGTGGGCTCGCGGGCTGGTTTGCATCCATGATTGCTGGCAATAACGCCCAGCAAGGCATCATCGGCAACATCATCGTCGGTATTTTGGGTGCACTCCTGGGTGGCTTTATCGTCAACATGTTCGGTGGTGATGGCGTGAGTGGCTTCAACCTCTGGAGCTTACTGGTGGCAACCCTTGGTGCAACAGTACTGCTGTTCATCATCCGTAGCTTCCGCCGCGGCTCCCACGCCTAACCCCTTTCTCTCCCTCACAAACCCCGCCCCTCCGGCGGGGTTTTGGTATGGTACGATTACTGTATGCATACAACTTCTTCGCTCGGTAGCCGCGGTATTGGTCATATAGCAATTATAGTCATCATTGCAGTGGTGGCTTTTGTGGGATTTTCAGGATGGTGGGTCGTCAATAATCAGAAAGACGATAAATCAGCCGCCAACACTGCATTGCAGGACAAACTCAAAAATGCCACATGTGACTATGACGACAAGGACGTCTGTAAGTTCATTACGAGCTGGAAGGCGAGCGATCAGTACACGGCCACAGCCAAGTTAGCTAGCGATGGCGGCACTACAACGGTAACTATCAAAACCACCGGCGACAAGTCCCACACTATTATGACTGGCGACACACCGTATGAAGCCATCGTCATTGACGATGCAACATATATCAGAGCAACCAGCGGTACCTGGTGGAAGCAGGCAGTCGATAGTAATGGTGATACGGTGGGTCCGGTTGATAATTTCGACGGCAAGTTGGAAATTGAAGAGCCAAACAAAGACACCACAACCTACACCAAAGTCGGCAAAGAAAGTTGCGACAACCGTACCTGCTTTAAATATCAAGTAACGACTGACGTGGATGGTGGTACATACAAACAGTATGTGTGGTTTGATGACCAGGATTATAGGCTCCGCCGGGTACAGACCCTCGAGGGTGATACTGTCACCCACAACACCACTATCAGCTATGAGAAGGTATCTATCAAAGCACCCGCCAACGCCAAGCAGCTTGCTCCAAACCAGTACTTGCTGCCTGGCCACAGCGAGCCAACTACTATCTCCGATGAGCCGAGCGACGTGACGCTCGATGAATACATGCAGGCGCTTCAGTAGCAATCACTCACCCGTTACAAAAGCCCGGAATCGCTTCCGGGCTTTTGTAACTAGCGCTGTTCGGCAGGCATAGCCTGAAGATGCGCAAGGCGTGGGTCAATCAACGGCAGTTCACCAGCCAGCTGAGCAAGCTCAACGGAAGGTGTGGGCTCGACGAATGGCGGCACCAGTGCTCCTTCTGGAACAGAAGCCGGGTCGCGCTGACCCTTCAGCACCGCACAGTAACCAACCCAGCCCAATGTCTTGGCGACTTTATTAAGGGCAAATGGCTGCTCACGGAGGGCGTCAATGTTGCCGTATGTATATACGGTATGACCTTCCGTCCCGTTTGAGGTTCCAGCGAAGTCTTCGACCGCACCAACAGCACTACGTAAAGTGGCGCCAGCAGCTTGGCTGTGGCCTATGCCCTGCGGACCATCTTTAGGCGCCGGGCAGTCTACACCACCGATAGTGAACAGTGGACGGCCATCAGGATAAGCAATGGTCATCTCACAAGCACGTGTTCCAATAGCCTGCGAGTCCAGAGGAGCCACGCCGGCATTATGCTGTTCATGGATACGAAATGTGTTGATGCGATTCATAACTGCGTTATTATACTATAAAATAAACATAATTGCAATACCTATACTTGGGGGGCCTAGGCTGCGGCTTGAGGGCGGGTAATTTGTACTCTGTCCAGGGTTGCTGCCCAGAGTACGGTACTCTCGTGGGTGAGTTCCAGATAAGCAAGACCCTGGGTCATGGCGGCATGGTGCGAATCATGCACAGAGCGGTACGGAAGAGCGTCCGTTAACAGGTCACGCGACTGCGGCTCGTGGTACTTTATGGTGTGTTGTCCAGCTTGGTATGCGGTATCCATAATAATCTCGCCATCAGTCGCAAGGATTCTATATAAAGCACCGCTGCCGACCCGCCGCAACAGTGCGACACTAAATTCTGCAAAATATGGTGCGGTGTCGGCTACCTCGCCAGCTACCAGCTCCCATTGATTGCGTCCACTTGAAACAGGAATGAGCAAGTCGCCCACTCCTGGCCGCTCAAATACTCCATCCAAATAGCTTTCAAATTGCTGAGCTGCTTCGGGGGAGTACGGTCGCATACGATTATTGTACTACTTGTTACGCTTTCGCTTGTTGGCGTCAAGTTCGCGCTTGCGGAGGCGAAGGTTTTTGGGGGTCACCTCGAGCAACTCGTCGTTCTCGATGAAGTCCAAGCACTCCTCCAAGCTGAAGATAACAGGTGGTGTCAGCTGTACCACGCCATCGCTGCTCGAGCTACGCATGTTGGTCAGGTGCTTAGCCTTACAGACATTGATCTCCATGTCTTCTTGGCGAGCGTTTAGGCCGACAATTTGACCGGCGTATACCTTTTCGGCAGGGCCGACGTACACCGTACCGCGGGCTTCGGCATTTTGCAGAGCGTAAGGAGTTGTCACACCAGCTTCAAAAGCTATGAGCACACCGTTACGCAGCTGCTGCAGGGCACCGCCCATGGGCTGGTAGCCAACCATCAGGCTGTTCATGACCAGGGTTCCCTTGGTGTTGGTCAGCAGAATGTTACGCATACCCAAAAGGGCACGAGTTGGCAGTTCGTAGACTAATTTAGTTACGCCCTTAGGAGTAGCAAACTGCTCCTTCAGGGTTGCACGGCGCTGGCCGAGCTCCATCTGCACTGCTCCAACGTGCTCAGCGGGTACTTCAATAATCACTTCTTCGATAGGCTCCATGGTCTGACCGTCTTTTTCGACGGTTACAACCTGTGGGCGGCCAACTTCGAATTCAAACCCTTCACGGCGCATGGTTTCAATCAGTACGGAAAGGTGCAGTTCGCCACGACCGGATACTTTGAAGCCGATGCCGTCAGGCTCAACACGCAAACCGACGTTGGTTTCGAGTTCCTTGGTCAGGCGGTCACCGATCTGGCGGCTGGTGCTGAATTCACCCTCGAGACCCTTCATAGGTGAAGTGTTTGGCCCCAAGTAAATCTGTAGCGTTGGTGCTTCGACTTCCATGACAGGAAGTGCTTCTGGTTCGTTTGCGTCAGCAATCGTCTCACCGATGCGAGCGTCGCCAATGCCGGTCAACTGGACAATGTCACCAGCAACACCGCCAGGTACTTCAAACTTTGAAACACCGTGGCTCATGAATACCAATTCAACTTTGGCCTTGCTTTGGGTGCCGTCAGCCTTACACAGAACGACCTGGTCGCCGGCCTTAACCTGACCGCGAGTAATACGGCCGATAGCGTACTTACCCTTGTAAGTGTCCCAGCTCAATGCTGTTACCAGCATCTGGAATGGCTTGTCGACTTCAATTTGTGGCGCAGGGATTTTTTCGATGATAGCCTCAAAGATAACGTTCAGGTCAGCATCCTCTTCAGGATTGGCAGGAACGGTTTCCCATGCTTTACCGGCGCGGCCGATTGCATAGTAGACGGGGTAATGCAGCTGGTCTTCGTGAACGGCAAGTTCCAGGAACAGGTCAGCTAACTCGTCTTCTACTTCTTTGATGCGGCTGGCGGGCTTGTCAATCTTGTTGATAACGACAATCGGCTTCAGCTCAGCTGCAAGTGCCTTACCAAGTACGAACTTAGTTTGTGGCATGGGGCCTTCCTGGGCGTCAACGATGAGGATAACGCCATCGGCCATGTTCAGGGTGCGTTCTACTTCACCGGAGAAGTCGGCGTGGCCGGGAGTATCGATAATGTTAATGCGGTAGTCATCGTGCTGTACGGCGGTCACCTTGGCGGTAATGGTAATACCACGCTCTTTTTCCTGGTCACCACTATCCATGATGAGTTCCTGGTTCATTTCGGCCTGGTTGTCGCGAAAGGTCTTGGACTGCTTGAGCAGGCCGTCTACCAATGTTGTCTTACCGTGGTCAACGTGTGCGATAATCGCAATGTTACGGATTTTAGTAGGGTCTTGTGTGTTTGCTGCCATAAATATAATCGCTCCTTGCCGGGCGCGTTAGGGTGTGCGCCAAATACATCGTATGGCCGCTCACAAATATTGCTTACATTATGACATAAGCAGAGCTAAAATACAAGGCAACTTATCTCTTTATTTGTCAACAGGCTCGTCGGCAGATGCCGCAACAGTATCTTCACCGCTCCGGTCCTTAAGTGCCAGCAGTAGTGCTCCGAAGCCCAACCAGTGAGAAGCCAATAGCGCCAGGATACCTACAACAGGGACGATGTACGCCAACAACACGAGCGCGCTACCCGCCAGCATGGTAGTCGCTGGGCCTGCTTGCCTGTTGGCTACGAGCAGACGACCAACATAATAGGCAGTAATAGGACCGCTGAGCATGAGTGCCGTCAACCAGGCAAGACCAACCAAGATAGCCAAGGGGATACCTACCATGACCGCTACTAACATGACGATCAGTATGGGCAGGACGAGACTCGCCAGGAATCCCGTCAGCATAGCCTTGAAGACACCGCCGGCAATGTAATCGCTCGTCAGGCGCAGGAAGCGCGGGAACAGCAGTACCAGGAGCAGGCTCAGTATCAGCATGCCGCTCAAAGCCACCAGCAGGAAGGTCACGGCAAAGCCACTCAGTGGGCCATCATCTTGTGGTTGTTGCTGCTTAATATCGTCGCGGTCAAGTTGAGCGCCTGGAGCAACCTGGGCTTTCGTGGCGCTGGTGTAGCGTACGGCACCGGCGATGTTGGCGCGGTCTTTGATGTGCAGTCGCGGTGTCTCAGCGGCCACATTGCGACCGATCACGCCGTTCAGAACAACTTCACTACCACTGCCGACCACGTCACGTCCGACCGAACCTTTTATATTCATACGGTCACCGGTCACGGTAAGGTCCCGTCCAACACTGGCTGAGGCGTCAAGTGAGAAATCAGCGGCAGCTATGGTAGCACCACGGGTAATTTTGGCGTCTATGCTCACGCTCTGGCCGGCCAGGCGTACATCGCCGTCAACTGTCCCGGTGAGTGTCAGTTCTTTAGCGGCACAGATAACGTCGCCATTGACGGTGGCATCAATAATAACCTGCTCACCGGCACAAAAAACATCTCCGTTGATAGTACCGCGTATGTGCACCGTCTTAGCTGCGCTGTACAAAGAGCTATTAACGGTCTCGTCGTCGCTGGTGTTGCTACTAAAGCGCTGGGCGCCAACAGCATTGACCATAACCAGCCCCGGTATAAGGGCTAAAACTGCTACAAGCAAGATTGTTTTGATGTACTTCACGGTCGGCCTCCTCAATTGACTCTATTGTAGCAGCTCCCTGCGTCACTGCCCCGTCATCGTCATTCTCAGCTTGACTGGGAATCCAGTAATAATGAATCTACTTTATACTGGATTCCGGATCCAGTCGGGAATGACAGGCTTGGGGCTGGTCATAGAGGGAATGAGTATAGCTAAAGCTATGAGCTTTCACTGGGTCCTCAGTCAAGTTGGGGATGACGAATAGTCGACCGAGGGCTGCCGCTGGCAGTCCTCTATTTTCTATCTGCCGTCCAGGAAGGCGCACTATGAAGTATAATTACATCATATGCAACCCTTAGCAGAGCGAATGAGACCGGAGACATTAGACGAGGTGATCGGCCAGAAGCACCTGGTTGAACACGGCCAGATTATCCGGCAAATCATTGAGCGCAAGCAGCCCACCAGCCTAATACTGTGGGGGCCACCAGGCAGTGGTAAGACCACCCTGGCCCGGATTATCGCCCGTGAAACCGGAGCGCAGTTCATTGAGCTCAGTGCCGTCACTTCCGGCAAGGCTGATATAACGAAAGTCGTGGAGCGGGCAGCCAGCAATAAACGGCTAGGTGAAACGACTATCCTATTCGTCGATGAAATTCACCGGTTCAACAAAGCACAGCAAGATGGCTTCTTACCGCACGTCGAAGACGGCACCATCGTGCTCATTGGCGCTACAACCGAAAACCCAAGCTTTGAAGTGATTACGCCGCTACTCAGCCGCTCACGCGTGCTGGTGCTGGAACCCCTGACAAAAGAGGATATAACGGCTATCTTGCAACGTGCCGCAGATGGTCTCGGCCTGGATGCAGCGCGTCTGCCTGCTGAAAGCATTGACCTCCTGGCTGAATTGTCTGGTGGTGATGCCCGTGTAGCCTTAGGCAACCTGGAGCTGTCCCTGCAATTAACAGACAAAGTCGTGACCACCGACGTTGTGACGACAGCCGCCCAGAAACGCGTTCCTGGCTATGACAAGGCGGGTGAAAACCACTACAACATTATCAGCGCCTTTATTAAATCGCTGCGCGGCAGCCAAACCGACGCTGCGCTGTATTACATGGCCCGCATGCTCCAGGCCGGCGAAGACCCCAAGTTTGTTGCCCGGCGTATGGTCATTTTTGCCTCCGAGGACATTGGTATCGCAGCGCCGGCAGCGTTGAATATTGCCGTATCGACATTCCTAGCCGTTGAACGGATCGGGATGCCGGAGTGCGAGTACAACCTATATCACTGCGCGACGGTCCTGGCTAAAGCACCGAAATCACGGGCAACCAGTGATGCAATGTATGCTGCCAAGGCTGCCGCGCGCGATTACCCCGACCTGCCCGTACCTATCCATTTGCGGAACGCACCTACCAAACTTATGAAGAACCTAGGGTACGGAAAAGGCTACAAATGGGAGGCCGATTTCAAGCATGACGCCGGTTTTCTGCCGAAAGAAATCCAGCATCTCCACTTTTTTGAAGATTAGACTAGACATAAGCATTATAATGATGGCATGAAGAGAAAAATTGGTACTGTTGTGTTGTTCAGCCTCACTATCTTAACGGTTGTAGCCATCCAGCAAGTGGACACCCCAAAGAATCACGCTGCTCCAACACGTCCTACCAGCGACCAAACCCAAACCCGATAAGCCTTAAGCTCTATTGACTTTTGTTAGTTTTTATAGTATTATTTGCTTTATGATATTGCGCGAATCATTCAGTTCACTAGAGGCAAATAGTTCACGCGGCAAGAGATGGGCTGCTCGCTTTGGCGTCGTAGCCCTATCGACCGCTTTGGCAGTATCCGGCGTAGCGCGTGAAAGTTACGACGCGGTGGTTACGACCGGTAAAGAGGTTGCGGCAGCGACCGAGTACTTTACAAGTGACAAGCCCCTCATTCCTGAAGTTGACGAGCGGGGCGCCTGGGTCGGTAACACCGACATGAGTAACGGCAGCGCCTGGACGGCACAGCTCGAAGATGCGGTGCCTATACCTACCGCTGACATGCTACCCGAGCCACGCAACGACGCGATTCCCCGCTAATGTAGTGTGGCGGCATAAAAAAGAGACCTGCTTTAAGGTCTCTTTTTTATGTATGGACAGCAGCTATACCGTTACGACCTGCTCCCATGGTAAGTCTTGTTTACCGAAATGGCCGTACGCCGATGTCTGGCTGTAGATAGGCCGCGCTAGGTCAAGCTTGTCAATAATACCCTTCACTGAAGTATCAATAAGATTGTCTTTGAAAGCGTGTAGCTCAGCCTGACTGACGGTTTCAGTGCCAAAGGTTTCGATAGTCTGCATGAGTGGCAGTGGCTGACCGATAACGTATGCCAGACCTACTTCGCAGCGCGTTGCCAGGCCGGCAGCAACAATGTTCTTGGCGATGTACCGAGCGGCATAGGCACCAGAACGGTCCACCTTGCTGGGGTCTTTGCCACTAAAGGCACCACCACCGACACGCGCATAGCCGCCGTAGGTATCGACGACAATCTTACGGCCGGTCAGACCGGCATCGGACTCCGGCCCGGGAATGTGCCACAGACCAGTACCGTTCACAATGATGTCTTCGTCGGCTGGCAGATCAAATCCGTACGCGGCGAACACCGGCGTAAAGATACGTTCAATAACATCAGCCCGCACCTGGTCGGCAGTTACGTCCTCGCTGTGAGCGACGGCAGCCACCAACTTCTCCACGGCGACAGGCTTGTCATCTTCGTAGCGAACGGTCACCTGGGCCTTGCCGTCAGGGCGCAGCCATCCCAGCTCACCGGATTCACGCGCTGCATCGATACGACGAGCCAAGGCATGCGCCAGGGCGATAGGCAGTGGCATGAGCTCTGGCGTTTCAGTACAAGCATAGCCAAACATCATACCCTGGTCACCGGCACCGTCCTGGTCAACGCCCATGGCAATTTCAGGTGACTGCTGGTGGACATCGTTGCTGAAAATTGATTCCTGCGAGAAGCCCCAGGCCGGGTTGGTATAGCCCAGGCGCTTGACGGTCTCGCGCACAATCGATTCGTAATCAATTTTAGCCGTAGTCTTAATCTCGCCATACAGGCTAATCTGATTGGCGCCAGCCACCGTCTCGATACCTGTACGGGCATGCGGATCTTGTGCCAGCGCGGCATCGACAATCGCGTCGCTGATTGCATCGCAAATTTTGTCGGGATGTCCGGCGCAGACCGACTCACTGGTGAAAAGACGCGTTATAATTGTTGACATAAAAATATCCTCTCTCTGACCATATGAGAAAGGATACGACCAACTGGTATATCTTCCCTGCTCATATGTCAGGCTAGATGGAGCACCTTGCTTGGGGCAGGCTGCTGGTGGGTCACGGAGCTAGATCTCTCGCCACACTCTTTATATTTAGTTGTTAATGCACTGAGTATAGCATATGCGGGTTAACCGGCAAGTAGTACGAGCTGCCACGCTACGGCGGAAGGCTGGCTTTTGGTATACTAAACATAACCTTTGATAATCAGCATTAATACAGGAGACAGCGTTGCTTAAACACAAAATTCGCAAACATACCCTTGCCGTTACCGAGCGTATCTCGGACCTTATGTCATTGTTACTCCGTGATGAAGCCATTAGCGGTAAATTCCTGGTTATTGCAGCTGGCGTGGCCCTGATAATTGCCAATACTGCCTGGCACGACGGCTTTAATAACTTCTGGCAACAGCACCTGTACATTGGTATTGGCAATTTTGGCATATCTGAGACGCTCAAGCACTGGATTGACGAGGGGTTGATGGCTATCTTCTTTCTGGTTATCGGTCTTGAGGTAAAGCGCGAAATCGTTCGCGGCGAGCTGAGCACCTGGCGCGCCGCCAGCCTGCCGATTGTGGCAGCAGTGGGCGGCATGATTTTTGCAGTCGCCATCTACATGTTCATTAACGCCGGCCAGCCCGGCTTCCATGGTTGGGGTATCCCCATGACCACCGATACCGCGCTGGCGCTGGGCGTACTTGCCCTGGTGAGCACGCGCATTCCGGCTGCCCTGAAGGTATTCCTGTTGGCCGTGATGGTCGTCGACGACCTGACGGCTATTATTGCCATTGCCGTTTTTTATAACAGCGATATAAACGTTGGGCCACTCCTGGTGGGTGGTGTAATTGTCCTCTTGATGCTGGGGCTGCAATGGGCCCGCCTGATGCGCCTGTCCACATTTGTGATTTTGGGCGTGCTGCTGTGGATTTTTGTGCATGCCTCGGGCGTACATGCCAGCATTGCCGGTGCCGTTATGGGGCTGGCGGCACCCATCGTGCCACGGTGGCGCAAAATCACCAAACGGGCGATTGCCGAGCGATTGGAGCGGTCGCTCATTCCGGTTACCACATTTGTTATCATTCCCCTCTTTGCTTTGGCTAATACCGGCGTGACCTTTACGAGTGACGCCTTTAGCGGTGGCGAGGCAGCCAAGATTGGCCTTGGTGTAGTGGGTGGTTTGCTCATCGGCAAATCACTGGGCATCGTCGCCGGCACCTGGCTGGTAGTCAAATTGGGTATCAGCGGCCTGCCGCACGGCGTGCGCTGGGGCCATATTACCGGCGTTGCCATGCTGGCCGGCATTGGGTTCACGCTGTCCATCTTTATTGCCGAACTAGCCTTTGAAGGCACGCCCTACACCGATACCGCCAAGATAGCTATCTTTGGCGCCTCGATTGTGGCAGCTACCGTTGGACTATTCATCCTGCGGCTCGTACCCCGCCACCGCGACATGCTCAGCGAAACAGCGGATACAGCGGGCCAACAGTTCACCGTAAAACAGTAGTAATCGGGCAGATGCCTTGACGTCCTAACTCAACTGCTATAAAACAGAGCTGATGAAGTATAGACTGCACGGTGTTGATATAGCGAGTCCCGAGGGCCCTGCTGCATTTGCCAAATTATATATTGCCGATCGTACATTGGTGGCCGCAAGCATAGGCGCTGGATATGACATCAGCAAGTCCAGTGATGAAATCGAGGACCGGCTGCCCACAATAGCAGTACTACTCGCGCAGCAAGCTAGAAGAAGGACCCAACAGACGCTAAGCAAGCTGCAGTATGACCTGCCCAGCACAGACCAGCAGGCCGCGAGCAACATACTACAAAACCTCCAGGAAGAATACCGCCATGAGCCATATCTGTATGACCTGTTAGGGGGTGTGGCTATACATGAATACTCCAAATCACAAGCACAGCGGGCCTATCCGGACAAGCTGACGCGTACTATTGCCATAAACGCCGTAGGTGATACAGCAATCACTGCAACCACAAACAGCGAGACCCTCGAAGCACTGTTTAGCTTTGGCAACAGACTCGATGATGGCATCGCACCACATCCAGAATTTGCCGCAGAGCTGTTGAACGCCTGGAGCAACAATCTGCGGCGGCGGTAGGGTTACATAGCGCTACCAGCGTTGTCATAAAATAGTATTTGGCGCTGATTATGATATAGTTTGCTTATGGGCCGCGAGAAGCTACTTCTGTTTACTGACAAGGTGGAAATGCTGCAATTGGAATCGCCTTCCGACGTTCCTGAATTACCGAATGTGACTGCTGAAGTACCCGCCAGCATCGTAGGCCGCATGCTGCTCCAGGGTGCTGATATACAGCTTGGCACATTTGACCTATGGGGTGCCGAAGAATATTACCTGAAGCTAGGCCCGGCACAGATGAGCCGCCTGCTGACCTTATTTGATCGTCATGTAAGTGACCAATCAGAGATTAATGACTCCCATCACCTGGTGGGCCAGCTAGAACATGACGGCCGGTGGCAATCACCCTCCCTGCGAATGGATCCACAACCCCTGGGTAAGATGCAAGACGGACAGCCGTACACGCTGTTAGACCGATGGGGCCGCCCGCTCATGAGCGGCTATCCGCTCTATGGCAGTAATGCATTCATGACTTACGCCAACCCAACCGATGGCCTCATAATCATTCAGGAAGAAGATATTTTTCAGGCAAGCATTATTACCCATCAAGCCCCTACCCGGCTGCACAATCATCCCCGTTATAGCTAGCAACAGCACCAGCTGCATGTATTGATTATTCATAGTACTTATGTTATAATATATTCATGTTCAGAGCGAGTCAGGTATTCCTGGAGGCCGCCCAGGAGCAAGGAGTACGGCTTGATGCACTTGATCGGGCGTACTTAACAGCGCCTACGGCCCCTGTTGACCCGCCACTCCATGCCTTAATACAGGCTCATCACGACAACTACGCACTCGCCGGCAAACTGCACAACCGGCTGCAAAGCCCACTGGATGTTGCCGCACTTCCCGATGGCGGTCCCTACCGCATGCTGGGTGCCCTGCTGAACACCACCTTTGGCATACCCGATACATCGCCCAGTGCCTACACCTGCCTCACTCCGTCGCGCAATGAGTTCTCTATTTGTGACGGTATCGAGGAATCATGGTTCAATACCCTCCTATCCCAAGAAGAAATCCCAGCCAAGCCACCCCTGGTCCAGGTGTTCACCAACAGTGACGGCTTACCTGTCGCCATGCGCAAAGGCCGTGGAGCACATGCCACCGGCGTATTGCTGGAACCAGTGCGTGGCAATGCAGCAGCGACCCACGATGCCGCAGACGTGCAAGAGCTGGTGTACGGGCCAGGAGCAATCGTACAAATAAGCACCAAGCATGATGCCGCACTCCTTGAGCGCAAACTGGTACCCCGGCCCGTTCAGAACAGCGACAAAGTCGAGTACGAGCTGTGCCATAAGCTGGTCTTGCCTGATGGTCACAGCTTAGTCAGCCCTGCCAGTGATATAACTGGGCTGCACTTCAGCCGCCTATCACCCCTGATGTATGACGACCCGGATATACTAGCCGAACAGCATTACGGTGCGCCGTACCTAGACAAACCCATGAGCCGTTTGCGCGACCTGGCGCACGCTGTTGTGGCTCATGCCCAGAAGGGCTAGAAATAGCTGCAATAATTTGCTACAATGACCTCTATATTGGGGCGTCGCCAAGTGGTAAGGCACTGGGTTCTGGTTCCAGCATTCGGGGGTTCGAATCCCTCCGCCCCAGCCAAGTAAAGATGCTCATTCGTCAGTGACGGATGGGCGTTTTTATTTGCCGGGCGAGGAGGGATAAGAACGATCGAGCCCAGTGGGCTCGGACCGCCCGAAGCCCAAAGGGTTCCGTTAGCAAAAGTATATTTCTTTTGCCGGAAGGTCGAATCCCTCCGCCCCAGCCAAGAAATTATTAACAGATAAGAGGACGTCACATAGTGGCGTGTTCTTTACGTTTTAGCTATATTTTGCCTCGAAAAAGTTTGGTTTTGTTCGAGTCCTTTCGCCTTCCCATGATGAATGCCTTGGTATAATAGATGCAATGAGTAGCGATTTTAAAGTAGAGAATATAGAGCTACATACAAACGTTACCCTCAGGGTAATGCATGGCGGATCAGGGCCACCCCTGCTCTTACTCCATGGGCACCCACGGACTCATACGACGTGGTTAAAAGTCGCAAGGCAATTGCAATCATTCTTCTCGATAGTGGCCCCCGATCTACGAGGGTATGGAATGTCTTCGAAGCCCCGGTCGACCAGTGATCACGCGCCCTATTCCAAGCGTGCGATGGCAGCCGATTGTATAGCGCTTATGCACAAACTGGGACATGAGCATTTCGGTGTCGTCGGCCATGATCGGGGTTCCCTGGTTGCCATACGATTAGCGCTTGATCATCCGGATGCGGTAACACATCTTATGACACTTGATAGTGTACCGCTCGGTGAAATAATCCAGCGTGCCCGCATTAACTTCGCCACGCGGTGGTGGCATTGGTTTTTCTTTGCTCAGCCCGAAATCCCTGAGCGGGTCATCAATGCTAATCCGGATGCTTGGTACAAAGTGAATCCCGCTAGCATGGGTGAGGAGAACTATGCGGACTTCCTGCAGGCTATACACAACCCAGATACTATCCATGCCATGCTGGAAGATTACCGCGCGGGACTTGGAATCGATCGGCTACACGACGAGATGGATATGCACGCTGGTCGCACGATTAAATGCCCGGTACGAGTGCTGTGGGCGCTGCAAGACGACTTGCCCGATTTATATGATGACATCCTCCAAGTCTGGCATCATTGGGCAGCCCCACAGGCGACAGGAAAAGGCGTTGAATGCGGACACCATATAGCAG
The DNA here is from genome assembly GCA_035629475.1 of Saccharimonadales bacterium (SeqCode). GTDB lineage: Bacteria > Patescibacteriota > Saccharimonadia > Saccharimonadales > UBA4665 > JARIHD01. The sequence goes on along the minus strand of DASPHS010000055.1, from coordinate 2,763 downwards.
AGGAGGCTTCAGCTGAGCTTTCAGAAGAAATAAAACAATTCATCTTACAAGTCAGATAAATAACGTACTGTTACCGGTCTCGTTATGATCAAGTAGCGTCCTTACTCCTTTGAATTCTTCGTCGGAAAGTGGCACAAAGGTTATATTCCAGAACATTATCCCCAGTCAAGAAAAATGACACATGCGCAAGTATGTGTCATTTTTCTTGATGTATTTAGTACTCGTGCCATTGCCTGAAGCGGCTGATAGTATAGTGATATGCAAATAGGGTTAGGGCAACTTATAGAATCTGGACTACTGTCCTTGGCCAACGAGAGCAGAGAGCTTAATGAAGCTCGAAAACTCACTACTTCTGGTGCCAAGAGACAGCCTAATTTAACCACACCAATTGGCCTGAAGGCAGCACGTGATGCAAGGAGGCCATCTGGCACACTTACAGATCGTAAAGTAGTGGAAGGTAGCGCTGAAGCAAATGGAAGAAGCGTTCCCATAAGAATGGTTAAGCCAAAGAGCGGCAAGTCACAGGGAGTTTTCCTGAATATACCCGGTGGCGGCTTTTACCTTGATGAGTCTGCAAGAAACGATGAACAAAATGCGCGTTTTGCAGATGCTTTAGGTGTAACGGTAATAAGTCTTGCCTATCGGCTAGCGCCTGAGAATCCCTACCCTGCCGCTCCTGATGACTGTGTTACTGTAGCGCACTGGCTAACTACAGAGGCAGAGCCGTTATTTAAGACATCGCGTCTCATTATTGGTGGCGCTTCAGCGGGCGCAACATTAGCAATGGCTACGCTGCTTCGCCTAAAAGACAGCAATCTTGCAACCCGATTCGCTGGAACGGTTCTGCAATTTGGCGCCTATGACTTGAGCGGTCAAACTCCAGGCAGTCGCTTGTATGCAGACGAGTATTTCATTCAAATGTATGCCGGCGGCCAGGAAGATAAAACACAGCCTGGCATATCACCACTTTATGGTAATCTACACGACCTGCCGCCGACCTTAATGATCGTTGGCACGTCAGACATTCTAATGGAGGATACTTTTGCCATGGCGGCCAGGCTTTCAGCGGCTGGGAATGAGGTAGATTTGCGGGTGTATCCCGAAGCTAAGCATGGCTTCACGGCAGGCCCTACCAAAATGGCAGCCGCCGCGAAGCAGGATATTATAGAATGGATCAAAAGGAGGTAATGTATGGAGTCTGATGTCGTTCATCAGCAGTTAAATGGGTCCAGTGATAGCGGCACAAGAAACATGCTCATATGCTATCTGCAATATCTTATGGACTACCGTCGGGACGTGCCCGATATGACGAGCATGTTACATATGAACTGCAGCGGCTACTATCAACAAAATACGTTAGACAGCTTGAAGAAGATGATCCCGTACACCAAATAATTCGATTGGCCGAAGAACTCGAACTGGCCGATATGCAACAGGGTAAAACTATATGGAGTACACTCAATCGTAGTATCCCAAACCTAAGATGATTCTTTGAAGGATCAGACTATTCATCCTTCAGCAAGTCTTGAATTTCATCAATCTCTCGTACTAGGTTTCCACTAGTTATACCATCAAAAGTTTGGACTACGTACCTTAGTCCCAGCCAAGTAAAGATGCTCATTCGTCAGTGACGGATGGGCGTTTTTATTTGCCGGGCGAGGAGGGATAAGAACGATCGAGCCCAGTGGGCTCGGACCGCCCGAAGCCGGAAGGTCGAATCCCTCCGCCCCATCCAGAAATTATACGAAATGTCAACTTTATTGTTGGCATTTTTGTTTCGAGGATCCTTATCTTCGCTCATTGCAATATCCTACTCTGTTATTATGAAGCTATGAAATTTACAGTCCTTGTAGATAACAACACTCTGATCGATCGCTATTTCATTGGAGAGCCAGCAGTCTCGTATTTTATTGAAGCTGATGGCAAACGCATCCTATATGACGTAGGCTATTCCGATGCCTTCATCAAGAATGCTCAAAAGTTGCAAATTGATCTTCTTAATATTGATTATCTGGTGATCTCGCATGGTCATCTTGACCACATGTGGGGACTTGATGTACTACTTCGTATGTATTCCGAGGCTTCAATCGAAGGATGCGAAGTCAGTAAGCCGACGCTGATCGTTCATCCAAAGACATTTAACTTCAGACCTCGTACCTGGCGCGGTGGGAGTGGCTCGCTCATTAGCGAGGAACGGTTATCTCAGTATTTCACTATCCAGCGAATTGAAGAGCCACTTTGGATCACTGACAATTTAGTATGTCTTCCTAATATTCCAAAATCCAATGGCTTTGAGCTTAAGACACCATTCAGTAAAGTGCGTGTCGACGGCCAAGATATAGATGACTACATGGAAGACGAAATAGCGATTGCCTATAAATCAAAAGACGGACTGGTCGTAAGCAATCCATGCTCACACCGTGGTATTTGTAACACGATTGAATACGCCAAAAGTGTCTGTCGGGAAAATCGTATTGCGGATGTAGTTTGCGGATTTCATTTACAGAATCCCGCCAATGAAGTCTTGGAAGGTACCGTTCAGTACTTTGCCGAGAACTCACCAGCTGCCCTTCACCCTTGCCACTGCACAGATCTTCGATCAAAGGTGGCGCTGTCAAAGGTTGCAGACCTTCAAGAGGTGGGCTCCGGACTGACGCTCGAATACTCGTAAAAGTTTGGAACATGTCCACGGCCCCAGCCAGATTTTGTACATTACGTCAACTTTATTGTTGGCGTTTTGGTTTATATACGAGCATTTATTCT
>DASPHS010000054.1:0-13625 GCA_035629475.1 Saccharimonadales bacterium (SeqCode) | reverse complement strand
GCGACGGCCCGCGAGGTAGTCGCCCGTGACCGACCGTCGGTTCTTCAGCAGCGACGCGTAGTCGCCCGAGTGGACGACCTCGCCGCCGTGCTCGCCCGCGCCCGGACCGATGTCGACGAGCCAGTCGGCCGTACGGATGGTGTCTTCGTCGTGCTCAACCACCAGCACCGTGTTACCTAAATCACGGAGGTGCTTGAGGGTGGCAATCAGCCGGTCATTGTCACGCTGGTGCAAGCCGATGCTCGGCTCGTCCAATACGTACAGCACACCCTGTAAGCCGGAACCGATCTGGGTAGCCAAACGGATACGCTGGGCTTCACCACCAGACAGTGTGGTTGCGCCGCGCAGTAAGTTCAGGTAATTCAGTCCCACATCTTGCAGGAACGTCAGGCGGGCACGAACTTCTTTGAATACCTGCGCGGCTATAAACTTCTCTTTGTCGGTAAATTTGACGGTGTCGAGGAATTCGACGGCCTCATCGATAGATAGCTGACAGATATCCATAATCGACATGCCGGCCACACTGATAGCCAGGACTTCCGGCTTTAGGCGCTGACCCTTACAGGCGTAGCAAGGCTTCTCCTGCATGAACTTCTCGATGTCATGGCGGATAAACTCACTGTCCGTCTCTTTGTGGCGACGCTCCAGGTTATTGATGACACCTTCGTAGGTCGTATCAAAAGCCCGGCCACCACCCAGGGATACCCGGTATTTTTCGTTACCGGTACCGTACATAATTTTATCGAGCTGGTCTTTGGTCAGCTCACCGGTGGGCACGTGCAAGCTAAAGCCGTAGCGGTCGGCTACGGCAGCCATTTTCTTCATGTACCATGCATCAGCGTTGACCCGGTTGAAGGGACGGATAGCGCCCTCAGCAATAGTCAGGCGACCATTAGGAATGACAAGCTCGGGGTCAACTTCCAACCGTGAACCAAGACCGGTACACACCGGGCAAGCGCCGTGTGGGCTGTTAAAGCTGAAGGTCCGGGGTTCGAGTTCAGGAATAGCCACGTCGGGGTGGTCGATACACGCGTACATCAGGCTGTACTGGAACTCTTCATTATTATCGGCGTTGACCACCCGGATCTTGCCTTCAGCGGCCTCAAGTGCCTGCTCGACGGATTGCGCCAGGCGGGTGCGGCTTTCCTCGTCGTTTACCAAACGGTCGATGACAACATCAATGGTATGTTTGTAGTTCTTGTCGAGCGTTGGGAACTCGTCGAGGGCATAGACGACGCCGTCGACACGGGCGCGGGCAAATCCGGCACGCATGTACTGCTCGGGGATATGTTCGAAAGCACCCTTCTTATCGGTCACGACAGGTGCCAGTACCATCAGGCGGGCACCGGTTGGCAGACCAGCAATCTGGTCAACAATATTAGCGGTTGTCTGACGAGTGACCGGTTTGCCGCAGACCGGACAGTGTGGAATGCCGATACGCGCAAACAGCAAGCGCAAGTAGTCATAAATTTCGGTTACCGTAGCAACCGTACTGCGTGGGTTGCGGCTGGTAGACTTCTGGTCGATTGAAATTGCCGGGCTCAGGCCGTCAATTTGGTCAACATCAGGCTTTTCCATAAGCCCCAGGAATTGGCGGGCATAGCTGCTCAGCGATTCAACATAACGTCGCTGACCTTCAGCATAAATAGTATCGAAAGCGAGTGATGATTTGCCAGAGCCTGACAGACCGGTTATGACGACCAGCTTGTTGCGTGGCATAGAAACATCAATATTCTTGAGGTTATGCTCGCGTGCACCCTTAACGACAATTTGCTCACTCATAAAACGTACTTATTATAGCCAAATTTCAAGAGTTTTACTAGTGAGCTAGCTTACACTGGCTGACGAAAAGAGTGATAGTCGAATATATGCTGGTCTGTAAGCATGATGGTGAGCGGCTGCTTAGCGATAATAGCCCCGAGCGCATCACCACAAGCAGCTGCCTGTTTCAGCGGCACTGTATTGTGGATGCGTGCTATGGTGAGCTTCGGCGTGTACTCGTAGGGCGTATCTGTTTGTCCAAGGCGGTTGTCCAGAATGGTACCTACAGCCTCGTTGGCCTCTGCCAAAAATGCCGCTGTCGTATCATCCGGCGGCGGTACGAGAGCAAATTTGCGGTCACCACGGTCTTCACGACGGCCGGAAGGCGAACCAACGGTGACCATATTCGTGAGCTGCATCGTTAGGCTTCCCAATGGAAGCTCGTATGCCTGCCGCAAGTCGGCCAGCACGTCTCCCACTTCACTACGTACCCTGCCTACATCATGCATATTCCAGTTCCGCCTGCCCGATGGCGCTTTTTTGGCGCGTGCGCCGGTGGCACGACGTTCAATGACCGTTATGCCCATACGGTCGTAGTCGTCGTACAGCGTAAACTGGTCGCGCTCACGTTCATGTCCATGATTGTTTGGAATAACGTGCGTTGGAGCCCTCCCCTCTTGGGCAAGCTCCCTATCTGCGGCACGAAAAAAGCCGCGCACCTGGTCGGTTCTCGCGACTTGAAATCGTACCCCTATTCCTGCTTGGAATTCCCGTCTATTTGGCTTTAAGCCAGCGGCCTTGTATGCGTTTTGCCCCATATATATCTCCCATTACCCGCACTTGTATTGTTTTTGTTTTACCCTACCCCTATTGTAGCTGGGTTATTGCTGTTTCCGGAAGCCCTAATTGCTGTTTTGTGAGATAAAACACACATTAGCACGGAGATGGCAGGACTGTACGCCTTTTCTTAAGGTTGCAGGGTATACTGAAGCTATGGAGAAGCTTAAACATCGCTGGAATCAAACACCCACCGCCATACGCAAACCCATTGTTACGGTCGTCGGCGTGCTGTTTATCATAGCCTCTATTCTGACCGGCTGGCTGCCTGGCCCCGGTGGTATTCCCCTGTTTTTGATTGGTATTGCCGTGCTGGCATCAGAGTTCACCTGGGCCGAACGGGTTCGCGACCGCATATTACACTTGTTGCACCGGTTTGGAATTTGGTTCAAGGCCCACCGTATACTAGGCACCTTGCTGATCATTTGGGGCGTAGCCTGTGGCGCCACCCTGACATACTTTTTGTACTTCCGCTAAGCATAAGCAGTAATACAATACCTTTGACTATCTGCCTAATATATGTATAATAACTCGTAACTATTCATAGGGGCGAGTTATGTACGATTTCATTGTGTTGGGCCTTGTTCCTGGCACCCAAATTCAGATTACATTTCTAACCTGGCTACTTGCAGCCAGTGTCATTGTGGGCGTCATCGTAACCTATAAGTACTTCCGCGGCAGCTGGCGCACTCCTACGTATCGCCTGTACCGCACGTCTATTCGCCAACAGACTCGGGCATAATACTCTCAGCGTAGAGCTGCAGTTCTTCCAGCAGGTAGCGTTGCTCACCTGTCAGTTCTGATTTAGCGGCCAACTCCTGGAGCCGCCCATAGAACTTGGCCATACGGCTCTGCTGCCCGCCCCCAAGCAATTTCAGCTCACGGAACTGCTCCCAGTGCTCACGTTCTTCAGTAGTGAGAGCCTGCGGGTAGTTGCGGGCTTTGTATAACGGCAGCAATGCCGGCAGGCGCTTGTCCTTGAACTGGAACATATCGGCTGTTATCTCCTGGGGGCGAGCAGCGCGGACAATGCTCATACCGCGTTTGTCCTGCGTGTCAAAGAAGCCGTCATAGATGCAGCCGTCAACATCCTGCTCCGAGCTTATCAGCGTCGTGGACTGGGGACGTTCAGCTTCCAAAATATCCCAGGCCTTACAGAGGTTCTGCTCCAGGTTCTTGAGACCTTTCAAGATACCTAGATGTTTCTGGATGGTCGGCAGGTCAATCTGCAAGCGTTCCTGGCTGGCCGCGTCAAGCACGCCCATAGGGGCGACCGCTGGACATTTGTTGTAAGCCAGCGTCTTTACCGGCAAGCGGGCCTCGGTGGAATCTTTCTTCCAGCGCCAAACCTCAGCCAGTTGTTCGGGTGTCATGCCAGCGTATTGCGTCGGGTCATGACGTAGGTCGTACACAAAGACCGCCTGTCGCTTAGGCTGGGGACAGATAGTGTACGCTACCGTCGTTTTTTGGAATTCACTGGGGTATTTGCCGCTGGCATACACAAATGGCTGGTCTTTGGTGACCAGGTCCTCGACTTTACGCTTGTCACGCATGCTGAGCAGAAAGTCGAACAGCTTTTCGTTCTTGTTACGAATCAGGCGTGCGATAGCGATGGTCGCCTCTACATCACTCATGGCATCGTGGGCGTGCAAGTGTTCCAGCTTATTCACCGTCGTCAGTAGCTCGAGGCGGTTACTGGGCTTGCCGTCGGGGGCGAAGGGCCACTGTATGCCGTCTGGGCGCAAAGCCCGGGTCATGCGCACGACATCCAGCATATCCCACCGCGACTTGCCATCCTGCCATTGCCATTCATAGGGGTCGTAAAAGTTACGGTAATGCAGGCAGCGGATGAATTCATCATCGAAGCGTACGGTGTTATAACCCACGAATATCGTATCCGGCAGTGCGACCTCATCAGTAAAGACCCGCAAAAATTCAGCTTCCGTCAGCCCATCGGCCATGGTGGACTGCGGGGTGATACCAGTGACCAGTATGGCATCGGGGTCAGGCAAGACGTCATCGGTCAGTTTAATCAGCAAGTTGACCGGCTCGCCAATGGGGTTAAGCTGTAAATCGGTACGGCGCCCCGCGAACTGCATGATTCGGGCGTCGCGTGAGCTGAACCCACTTGTTTCCAGGTCGTAAAAGAAAAAACTGGTAGCCATATGACTACCAGTGTATCAGATTATGAAGCTACTGACGTCCCAGGCTCTTCTTGCCAGCCAATCGGCCGGCGCGTGGCCAGATTTTTTCCAGCAGAACATTGCGACGATGGGTTTCAGGCTTCCCATTCTGGATCTCTTGCAAATGGTTACCAATCTGGACAAAACCGTTTTCAGTCGTCGGTGGCATAGGCATCGTGGCGACTTCCGGCGCTTGGCCATTGCCACGGTTGCCTGCGACGAATCGCTTGGTCCCATCTATTTGCAACATACGACCCTCTTCTTCGAACATTTCAGCCGTACCTGCAGCATTGAGCGTACGGCGCTCTGTCACGCGGATGACAGTGTAATCACCCTGCCCTTCGCTGCTGGGACGAATGTAGCGGTTACCGACAACAAAATTACCCTCGAGGTCACGCCCTAATGTCGTTTGTTGGCCACGACGGAATATGCTGGCGTGTGGCGTTAAAACAACTTCCAGACCGTCAGACACAGCTACATGGTCGGGGAATGCGCGTTGGCTTACGCTGTTGCCATTGCCGATATCAGTGCTGTTAACGTGGACAGCTTCCCAGAGTGCATGAGCAGCCTGTGTCGCTTGTTCGAGGCCAGCCCCCTGAGTGGTCTCGGCGGCAGCTACTTGATTGGCTTGTGCAATGAGTTCATGTGGTTTCATAAATGCTATTATACAACTTATGCTTCAAAAAAGCAATATGTATAGCATTAGTACGTGATGGAACCAGCGTCACCGATGCGTATTGTGTCACCGGCATTGATGCCCTTGCGGACGAGTTCGTGCAGGATGCCTACCTTGCGCATAATATCGCGTAAACGCTGTACGCCTTCTTCGCTTTCAAAATGGGTACGAGCGGCGAATCGTTCGATCTTGGTCCCCCGAACCACGAATATATGGTCGTCTTCCTGGGTGACCGTCCACTCGGCATCGGTCGGCTCCAGTGTCAGTACTGGTACGTCGGCTTCGGCTTCCAGTTCTTCTTCGTAAGCGGCGGCTTGTGCCCGTTCGGCTTCTACGACGGCGCGGATTTTACGGAGGAGCTCCGGAACACCCTGTCTGGTTTGGGCAGAGATTGCCATCAGATCAGTACCCTCAGGTGCGAGCTTGGCAAGTTTTGCCAGCTGATCAGCAACGATATCTTCGTCCAGCCCTTCGATTTTGGTAAGGACGATGATTTGTGGCTTGGCCGACAGGTCGACCTTGTAGGCCTGTAGTTCTTCTTGAATAGTCGTGTAGGCTTGCTCTACATCGTCCTGGTAGGCATCCACCAGATGGACAAGTACGGCAGTACGTTCCACATGGCGGAGGAATTCATCACCCAGTCCCTTACCTTCAGCTGCGCCTTCTATCAGTCCAGGGATGTCAGCAAATAAGATACTCGCCTCGCCGTCAACGTCAACGACGCCCAAGTTGGGGATGATTGTCGTGAACGGATAATTAGCAATTTCCGGACGGGCATTGCTGATAATGCTCAACAACGTGGATTTACCTGCATTAGGTAGTCCCACCAAGCCAACGTCAGCAATCATTTTCATTTCCAGGTAGGCCTCCAGTGCCTCGCCTTGTTCGCCCTTTTCGGCGATACGTGGCGCCTGGCGCCGTGAGGACACAAAGTGCGCGTTGCCGAAGCCACCTTTACCACCCTTGGCGATAATAGCCTGGTCGCCATCTTTTGCCAGATCGGCGAGAATAGTGCCTTCGGCATCCAGCACAACGGTTCCTACAGGCAGTTTAACAATAGTGTCTTTGCCATTGCGCCCGTGCTTGCGGCGCTTGCCGCCTGGGGTACCCGGCTCGGCCTTTATTTCTTTTTGAAAGCGGAAGTTAGCCAGCGTGTTTTCGTTGCGGCTCCCCATAAGAATGACGTCACCGCCCTTGCCGCCATCACCACCGTCAGGGCCACCCTTGTCGATGTATTTCTCATGACGGAAGCTAATGGTGCCGTTGCCGCCATCACCTGCTTTAATGCTAACTGTTGCTTTATCTACAAACATATCGTCTTATATGATACCTGATTACTGTTATTTTAGATAGCCCCCTCAGATTAACACCGCTGTAAGCAGCAGCACTGTAAAGGAATTTACGTTTTACTGGATGCTGAATCGTAGTTCAGCATGACGATAGTAGAATACTTTTACTGGGTCCTGAATCAAGTTCAGGATGACGGCAGTGGGTAGCGGATTCACTGGCGAGCGCAGCCTGGGATGAAAGAGGAGGAGCGTAAGCGAGCGGTACTAGAGTACCGTGAGTACGCACCGCGTTTCTTTCGCCCGGGATGTGCCGTCAGTGGAGGCGCCCATCCTAATGAATATAGTAGAACGTAGAGGCTTTTTCGGCTGGGAAGAGCTTCCAGTCAACCTTGCCCCATCCACCCGCACGGGCGGTGTTGGTCTTGGAAACTTGGCCGCTCGAGTTCATTTCTGATACCCAGATACTACCGTCAGCATTTACTTCTTCTACGAAGACGACATGGCCAGCACCCCTGAAGGCGGTTACGGCTGCCGCGCCATAGGCTGGCGTACGGTTGACTGTAAAGCCGGCTGCCGGTGCACGGATGTGCCAGGTGCTCGCATTGCCTAAACCACCAGGGATAGGGCGGCCAATCTCGGCACGGCGGTTGGCGACATACCAGGTACAGAATCCACGGTCGTAGCCGTTATAACCAGCACTACCAAATGAGAATGAGTATGACCCGCTACCACCGCTACCATAAGCTGCACGTGGTGGTGCAGGCTGCTGGCCGTTTGGAATAATAATCTGTTGGCCAGTGGTCAAGCCGTTAATCTCGGCGTCGTTATAGGCAATGATTTGCTCTTTGTTAGCTTTGTACTTAGCTGCCAGTGTGTCTGGGTTGTCACCGGCTTTTACGGTGTAGACAATGCCGTTGACCGGTGGTATCAACAGTGACAGGCCGGGATTAACCGCGTCGCTGGTGAGGTTGTTGGACCACTTGATGCTGTCAGATGTGACGTTGAACTTGGCGGCAATGCCAGGAACGTTATCACCGGAAACAACGACATACGTCTGGATGTCCTTACCGCTCTTAAGGTCGGTAGCGACGGTTTGTGGCTTGCTAATCACGGCGGTGTAGACCGGCGGCACAGACAGTTCGGCGTTTACGCTGTCAGCCTGGCTCTTAACACCAGATACCTCGGCAAGGCCGGTCATACGGGCAGTGCTGAGCGCGATGTCAGCCGATGACAGCTGATCCAGTGGGTCGCCCTGCACATCAGCAGCATCAGATGAGGCTACTGCATTGCGGGTTGAGGCCGCGTCACTCGGGGCACTCTGGGCCACGAACAAAACTACACCCCCCAGGAGGATAAGGTTGCAGCCCAGCAAAACAGACCGCATAACGCGGCGCTGAGACATCATACGGGAAAAACGAATCTTCAAACGATTGAATACGCTACTTGATGTACCAAGTTGCGTGTGTACTTGAGGTGTCTTAGAAAATGGATTACGAATAGTGTACTCCTGGTGCGACTGCACCTTTCCTTAGCGTGTGTTAGTTGTTATTTAGATTAAATAATGACTGCTGCACTAAGGAGCGACGACAAGCGCCAGATATGTATAATACCGTCAAACTCGAACGTTGCAAGCATAAGTATATAGGCCACTTGCCGTTTTTTCAAGATTTATAGCTATACATCCGGTACTGCTATCGGTGTTAACGGCACTATATCAGAGGTGTTTATAGGTGCGCTGTGAGAAATGTAACTATAAGCTACAGTTTTCCTGGCAATACTGGCGCACTTTGGATTCATGCTCTGCCAACGTGTGGGAGAAATGCGTCGTGCCGTCGTCGCCTGATACAAAGTAAATCCAGTCGGTTTTGGCCGGATTTGCCACGGCTTGGAGCGAGCTTTTACTGACGTTACTTATCGGTGCGGGCGGCAAACCGTCGTTTTTGTAGGTGTCGTAGTAGTACCGTGTGGCGTCAGATTCCAACCGCATACCAATTTGCATACGGGTCAGGAAGACCTGAGCAACCTGGGTGCGGTCCTCATCCTTGGGGACTTCACGCTCGACGATTGAGGCCAAAATAAGCGCTTGGTACGTACTGAGACCCTGTTTGGCAAATGCTGCACGCAAGTCTGGGGTCAGCGTTTTGCGCATTTCCAGCAATGCCGACTCTATGATGTCCTGGGCGGTAGACGACGATGTCTTTTGGTATGAATCCGGGTACAGGTAGCCCTCCAGACTCGCAGCATCAGGCTTGTCGACTAATGCAGGGTTGCCAGCATAGGTCGCTGGGTCCAAGGCTGTATTGACGTCAGCTTCGGGGAATCCATATTCCATAAGACTCTCGCGGATTTGGTCGATTCGCTTGCCGGGGATGATGGTCACCAGATTAGTAGCCACCTTACCATGCGTCAGGACCGACACGATTTCGGCCACGCTCATGCGCGGCTGTAACTCGTATTCCCCTGCCTGCAAATCGCTGCGGACTTCTTTGCTGCTGACATACAGCTTAAAGGCCCAGGCGCTTTTGATGAGCTTGGCATTCTGCAGGTTGTTGGCAATTTCCTCGACAGTCGCACCGGAATCAACGGTAAACAGTTTAATCTCTTCACTGGTACTCACTGGCTTAAGATTGGCATTGTAGGTATAGCGCACGCCAGCCGTGGCCACTACCACCAGCAGCAAGGCAACGAGCAGCACAAAGACCAGGCGCTTGGGCCAGTGTCGTTTGTTGGGTTGCGCGTAAATCATGCTTTTACCTCCGGATGGTCACGTAAAAAATCTTCAAGGATATAGGTGGCCGCGAGGGCGTCGATGTCGCCTTTGGCGTATGGCTTGCCGCGGGCGCGGAGTTCGGCTTCGGCCTGACGCGATGTCACCGCCTCGTCCTGCCAATATACTGGCAGATCAATATGCTGTTTTAGCTGGAGAACGAACTGTTCCACAATGCGTGTTTGCTCGGTGCTGTCACCACTCAGGTTACGCGGCAGGCCAACCACCAGCACGGCGGCGTCTTGCTGCTGCAATAGCTGCACGAGCTTTTCAAACACTGTCGCATCATTGATAACCGTCGTCAACGGTGAGGCGATACGGGCCACAGGGTTGGCGTGCGCTACCCCTATTCTTGTTCCACCCACATCGAGAGCCAGTATATCGCTGCTAGTCTTTAGCATTGGTTACTTGTGGTTTTTCAATGGTCAGCGTGATTTTACCCGTTTTCTTAGGGATCGACTTTACCCAGAACGGACTGTATTTAACAGACACTTCTGTTACGCCAGGATATTCCTTGATAGCTTCTTTGGCGTCGTTGGCCTTCATGCCAGCAACCTGGGTTTTGATTTCAGCGGTATTGAGGTCGGAACCTGCGATGGCGGTCGTGCTCAATGTGACAGATGCAGTGTTATTCTGGGTTGCCTCAACCTTGAAGAACGCGCTGTCCAGGCCGTAGTCCAGGATAGTCTGCTTGTCGGTATCAATTTCTTTGTTCACTTCTTCGGCGATTATCTTCTTCAGGTCAGCCTCTTTGACGCCGAGCATAAAGTACGTGGTCTGAGCAGTCACTGTCACGCCTTCAGCTTCGGTACCGGCGGCCACTGATGGCGTTACGTCGCCGGGCGTACTGCCAAAGGTTTCAGTGACAGGCATGGTGCTCTTTTGCTGGAGTGCTTCTTCGAGGTCGAGCTTGGCGGCCTCATTGTCTTGAGAACCAATCTTTTGGGCGGCGCTATCGATGTCAGACTGCTGCACGACCTTCACGATAACGCTCGTACCGCCGGTGGTAGCGGTGCCGGAGGCGGCCAAGGAAGGATTGTTTGCGATCTTGTAGTCGTTGCGAGCATCCAGGTTGTACTGAGCGCCATTCTGCTGCGAAATAATAGGCGCCGAACCTTCAAACTGACACTTCTTGTTTACCACACGTGGCTGGAAGGTAATGGTATTCTGCGTAATAAAGGTCAGCCCCTGCGCTGTAACGCCGGTGCCGGCTGGAATTGGCTCGGGAGCGTCTGCTGAGCACGATGTTGAAGCAGTGATGGTGCCCTTAGCCCGGGTGCCATTGTCTTTCTTGCCCGTTGCTTCGACGGTTTGCGTGACCGTTTTCTTTATTTCTTCACGGAATGCAGGGAGCGTACTGTTATCGATGTCGACCTGGGTCTCTTCAGGGTCCAGCTCAACACTTAAGTCGGCGTCGATAGCCGAGCTATCAGTCTTGATGGCAATTGTCGCCTTGGGCATAACGGCGAATGCCAGGTAACCCAGGAATACCAGCAGCACGATGCCCACACCGCCTAACACCAGCCACAACCGGAATTTATTGAAGTCCGGAATGGCTAATTTGCGGTCTTTTTTGGGCTTGGGGCCATCGGGGTTGATGGGGCTACCGTTGAGCTTGGGCTGAGCATCAGGCTCATCGGGCATCTCAATAGCCTCGTCTTCACCGGCCGCAGGCCCGCGCCCTACGGCAGCAGCGCCAGTATAGGCACCGATGGGCTTGGATGGGTCGAGTGCGGGCTCGCTGACGCCGCCAGCTGCATTTAAGGCAATTGGCTCGTCATCGGCGTCATCGCCCGGATGAGCAGCACCCATAGCAGGGATTTCCGGGCGGGACTGCGGTGTCTTGGCAACGTACAGACCGACGGTACCGGCTAATGGCAACAGGCTAGCCTCGGAAGTAATCAGTACCAGATGCTTTTTGGCATTATCGGCCGTCCGCTTGAGGAGCTTCATGTTGACGATGCTCTGCATCATAGTGGCGCGCTTGGGCAGCACGAGGGCTACAATACGCTGTTCGGAACTGCGAACTTTGTCAATAATAGCCGTAATCTCATCGTCTACGTCGATGTAAATAACGTCTTTTCCTGCATTGTTGGGTGTATTGCTCATAACCTACTTGTTTTAAACGCGTAACATTTTATCTATTTTTTCACGGATTGAATCACCTGGCTCTTTGGAAAACTGCAGTGTATCAAGACCGACCCGTAATAAGCCCATAGCCGTAATGAACGTGTGGTCGCTGACATCACCAGTCTTATCCTGGATGCCCCAGACTTGCTCGGGTTGGATGTGTTTAACAACGGGCTTACGGGCAAACGGCAATTCTTTGTACCAGTCTTCGCTTTCCAGCTTTTCCATGAGCATATCGAGGCTGGAGCCACCCCCGCAGAGAAACAGGCGGTTGGGCAAATGGTCAAGCTTGGTGAACTCACTGAGCGCCAGCTCTACGCCGTTGATCCAGACATCGAGCGTCTTGCTGAGGATGTTCTCTACGGCAGGGATTTTGGATTCAGGTAGACGACCGTTGGATATACCGAGCTTAAGCTCTTCGGCCTGCTGGAACGATACGTTTAATTCACGCTCGAGGCTGCGGGTGTAGGCACGGCCACCGATACCAAACATTTTGGTACCCTGGACGCCACCTTCATTAATAACGGCGATGTCTGTCGTCCCACCACCGACGTCCATAAGGACGGCGCTAATGCTGGCGTTGGCATCATTGCCGATAACCGAGCGGGCTACGGCAAACGGCTCAGCAGCCACAGCCAGTAGGTCAAGGTCGAGCTGCTGTGCGGTGCGCTCCAGGGCGCCAATGTGAATCAGGGGTGCAAAGGCGGTGTACAGCTGGACCACGACATCGCGGCCCTGGAAACCAATCGGGCTGGTGACTTTGTAGCCATCAATTTCAATGCCGACCAGTGCGCTATTCACCAGGCGGACTTCGACTTCCTTGCCACCCAGTTCCCAAGCCAACTCTTTTTTGGCTTTCAGCTCGGCGCGGCCTTGGACTAACTTGATGATTTTTTCTACTTCAGCTAGATCGAGGGCTTTTTCGGGGGTTTTGCGGCTGACACGCACCGTGGTGGTCGTGCCTTTTACCAGTTCGCCAGCGATGCCGATGACGGCAGTACGGGCGCTCACGCCAGCTTGCTCTTCGGCTTCGGCCAAAGCACGGTCACAGTTCGTAACGACCCCTGATATATCAGCGATTGCCCCGGCCTGCATGTGGCTGAGCTCCTGGTGGGCGCGCCCGACGCCAATGATCTCGACAGTATCGTCCTGCACGCGGCCAATGAGTGCTTTGACGTATTCTGTACCGATGTCTAAAGCAACGACATACTGGTCACCCTCGGCGGCTTCGGCGTTTTTGCTGACTTTGGTATTTACTTCAGCGGCTTTGTTCGCAATATTGCTTACAAGGCCCTGCCCCATGTTTTTGAGTTTATCAAGCATAATCGAAATTAATTATACCACGCTGACCTGCAGGAACCAGATAGTTAATTGCGCTCTTGGGGCTGCAACCTTCGCTTAGGGACCAAGCCATTCGGGATGCTGTTCATGAGGGGCGATAACTTCCCAGAGCAAACTGCTGCGGAATTCGCGCCAATCGGTGGGATTCGGCGACGCATCGTCCCAGTACCGACCCGCATGCTCAGGTACGCCGTACACAATTGCTGCCACTGCCAGGCCACCAGAAGATGCGATAAGGGTGTCTGGTACGTCGAAGTTGACATCGTCCTGAGGCAAAAACTGCTGCCAGGTCAAGTCGGCATCTTTATTTTCAGGGAGATTAGTGGTGCGTACATAAAAATGACTTTCGGGAAAAGCGTGGTACATAGGTTCCGACTCGATACCCCATCTACCCAGATTGTGACACATAATAGCGGTCGTTTTGGCACAGAGCCCCGGCTGACGCATCATACCCGTCCGGTACCAGTGGGGTCGCACCTGCTCAATCTGCAAATAGGTCAGTTCAGCAACCTGGTTCAGGAAGGTATCGACCTGCGTTTCGTTGTGCATATCCGGCAAGACGATAGTTTCAGCAAACACTTCCGGCGCAATGCGCGGTGGCCGGTGAGCGTCCACATAGTCCTTCAATTGGTCAAAGCGCC
>DASPHS010000053.1:0-8989 GCA_035629475.1 Saccharimonadales bacterium (SeqCode) | reverse complement strand
TGAAGGGCACCTATACCAGCGAGCTGCTATCGCGCACCCTCCGCTACGCCCTGCAGCGCAAGCGCATGGAAGAGCAGCGCATCCAGCACCTTATTGACATCAATAAGGCCAAAGACGAATTTATTTCGTTGGCTTCACACCAGCTGCGCACGCCAGCCACAGCTGTTAAGCAATACGTTGGCATGGTGCTGCAAGGATACGTGGGCGAACTGACCGAGGGGCAGCAGGGCATGCTGCAAACGGCCTACGACAGCAACGAGCGACAGCTGCAGATTGTTTCTGACCTCCTGCGTGTTGCCAAAGTCGACGCCGGGCGCGTCAAACTGAACAAAACTGATGTATCACTCGGCGATCTGGTCCAGCTGATCACCCAAGACCTCAACGCCAAATTCAAAGCCCTCAACCAAAAGGTCGTCTGCGAGACCCCCGACGCACCGGTTATAGCCTGTATTGATAAAGAGAATATTCGTATGGTATTGGAAAATCTGGTTGATAACGCCAGTAAGTATTCAGGCGAAGGCAAAACCATCACCATCCGCGTCGGCGCCGACGACCGCACCGCAAGTATTGCCATAATTGACCAAGGCGTAGGCATCAAGCCCGAAGATACTGAAAAGCTGTTCCTC
This sequence comes from Saccharimonadales bacterium (SeqCode), assembly GCA_035629475.1. Classification (GTDB taxonomy): domain Bacteria; phylum Patescibacteriota; class Saccharimonadia; order Saccharimonadales; family UBA4665; genus JARIHD01. Next base: position 8,363 of record DASPHS010000053.1, on the reverse strand, counting down.
AAATTCTCACGTATCGATAACCCACTGTCTGCGGAAGTGGGCGGTACCGGTCTCGGCTTGTACTGGGCCAAAAAAATTGTCGACCTGCATCGCGGCCGCATATCGGTCACCTCTATCGAAGGTGAAGGCTCAACCTTTACTGTCGTACTGCCCGCTTAAGGCGCAGCTGGCTCGGGTGTCGCTTCCAGGCTATCGACATACGCCTGAATCTCGCTATAGTCATCAACACCTTGGCGTGGCACGAGTGCTGATTGGCCTGTGCGCGTACGGTAACTCTCCAGCAAGTTTTGTTCGTTCGCGTTGTTCAGGCTGGCCGATACAATCTTGGCGCTATCGATTGGCTTCGTAATGGCGTACAGTCGCCGGGCTTCACCGAGCGATAGGTCAGTTTCAATGTTAGACCCAAAAGAATCGAACAGCTCGCCCAGTTTCACCGGATTGGATAGGGTACTGGCACTGGCGGCCTTTTCCTTCAGCCCAATGAGCAACTGGCGCTGATGCTGCGTGCGGGTAAAGTCACTCAAGCCAAACCCATACGAGCCCTTAGCCTGGCCACGTGCTCGAGCGAGCCCCAGTGCCTGATTACCGTCCAACGTCACGCTACCATTCGGTAACTTAACAAGTGGCAGTCGGTTATTTGCAAGGTCAGGGCTCGGGTCGTACAGGCCACGAGGATCGGTGCTGTCTATGGTGACCGTTACGCCTCCGACGGCGTTCACCGCTTCGCGCAAGGCACTGTAATTTACCAATGCGTAATACTGGATATCAGTACCCAATGCCTGGGATACGGTCTTTTGCAGGAGCCCCATGCCACCTGGGGCATAGCCCGTCTCGCTGAAATTATCATCCTCACCGTCTTGGTACGCCTCGTTGATTTTGGCATAGCCATAGCCAGGTATGTCCACGTATAAGTCACGCGGAATACTCATTATGTAGCCGGCTTTATTTTTAGTATCGATGCTTACCACCATGATGGAGTCAGTAAGCGCAGCGCCCGAGTGCCCGGGATCGTCGGTTGAATTCCCAGCCAGCAGCAGGGTAACGCGACCTTCTTTTTCGCCTTTGAGCTCCTTGGTGGTAATCAGGCTTTGCAAACCGCCCCAACCGAAAATACGGATACTGTTCGAGAGGAATTTCCACCCCACCCATGCACCCCATAAGGCGGCAATAATGATAATAATCAGTATGATGCGCTTGATAATTTTCTTGCGGCGGCCTGGTTTCTGCTCGGGCTGACCAGCCTCATCCTGGGCAGCCTGCTTCCGACGACCGTAGTCATTGGGTATCGTCTGGTACATACGCTCAAAATCGGCGTCTGAACGGGTAGCGTCTGCGGGGCGGGAAGGTTTTTTAGTGCGGGGCATAAATAGTACCTGTAACCAGTATACCGTACTGCTGTTACCACAAGGTTAGCCCGAGATATCCCACCTCAACCGCAGTACCATATGGCGTACAATGGTTGGTATGCGATTGGTAAAATTTGTAACCGTGACTGTTCTGCTTGGTATCGTGGTCCTCGGAGGCTACGAAATAATCAGCCGGCTTACTGCCAGCACGCCCGGCGACGGCAACAACACTCCATCGAGTAAACCAGTCAAAGCGGTAACTGCCGCCGAAATGAAAGAGCTACAATCCCAGCTGGAGGGCATTCTGGCCACATCCAGCGTATCATCGTCGGTCGCTGTCATTGATAGCACCAGTGGCCAGCAGTTGCGAGCCGGGCTGACCGTGCCATTTCGGGCAGCCAGCACGACCAAGGTACTCTCAGCCGCCGCCTACATCCATCAGGTCGAAGCAGGCAAGGCCCGTCTGGATACGCCCATTCAAGGCGTCAATGCCCAGAGCCTGCTGCGCCGTATGCTCAACCAAAGCGACAATAACGCCTGGGCGGCTGTGGATAGATACCTCACCCAGGATGGTTTACGCGCCTATGCCCAAAGCATTGGACTGACCAGTTTTGACCCTGATGAAAACACGCTCACCGCCCAGGATATGGCCAGCTTGCTCGACCAGATGCACCGTCACAAAATCATGTCAGCCAGTCACGCAGATCTCCTGTTCAGTTTTATGCAGGACACCAATAATGAGGAGCTCATCCCGGCCGGATTACCAACAGGTGCAACGGTGTATCACAAGTTCGGCTTTTACGAAGGCGAACTGCACGATGCCGCTGTCATCAGCTACAAAGGGCGCACATTCGTATTGGTCATATATACCAATAACGAATTACCTATCACGAATGATTACACCTCACGCGCAGCGCTTATGCAGCAAATTACCGCCAAAGTCACTGAACAAATGCCAGTTATAGCGAGCGATTAAGCCAGCACTTAAGGCGGCTTTCAGGTTCGACACTATACTAATAATAGTTATGCGTATACTCATTATTGAAGACGAACACAAAATTGCCCGGGCCATCAAAGAAGGCCTCGAAGAAGAATCATTTGCTGTAGACCTGTCATTTGACGGGCAAGAGGGATTGAATGCCGCCCGCTACGAAGACTACGACCTGATTATTCTCGACCGCATGTTGCCGGGCGGCCTTGATGGCGTGGCCATCTGCAAAACCCTCCGCGCCGAGGGCAAGCACACCCCGATTATTATGCTGACAGCTAAAGATCAAATACGCGATCGGGTGGCCGGCCTGAACGCTGGCGCTGATGACTACCTGGTTAAGCCGTTTTCCTTCGAAGAACTACTGGCCAGGGTAAAGGCTTTACTTCGTCGCCCCCACGAATCGCTCGGCGAAACGCTGGCCGTCGGCAACCTGCGGCTAGACACCGTTGCACACACTGTTACGCGTGACGGCAAGGATATCATGCTGTCCAGCAAAGAGTACGCTTTATTGGAGTACCTGATGCGCAACCGCGGCAAAGTCCTCAGCAAAAACAATATTATGAGCCACGTGTGGGATTTTGATGCCGACATTTTGCCTAACACTATCGAGGTATTTATGGCGTACCTGCGGGCCAAGGTAGATAAACCTTTCGCGGGGCCGGCTATGCTTCAGACGGTGCGTGGCTTTGGCTACAAGATTGATGCGACATGATAGGCAAGCTTCGCTCATTCATACAGGCACCGGCCGGACGGCTGACCTTCTCCTATCTGGCCATCATCATGGCTATGAGCATCGGCTTCAGCTGGATATTCTATAATACTTCCGCCAGTGAACTGAACCGGCCGGGGCCTGGCCGTCCGGTCATGATTCAAGTGCTTGAGAATGGTCAGCCCCAAGCTATCAACGAATTCCTGGAAGAACGCGCCGAAGAGGGGCGCCGCCGGCTGCTCGGCAATCTAATAGCAGTCAATGCTATAGCACTGCTGGCCGGGACATACATCAGCTATATGTTGGCCCGCAAAACCCTTGAGCCTATAGAGGCTGCCATGGAAGCCCAGAGCCGCTTTACATCGGACGCTTCGCACGAACTGCGTACACCCCTAACAACGATTCAAACTGAGAACGAAGTTGCCCTGCGTAAAGCCAACCTCACACTGCCACGTGCCAAAGAATTACTGCGGAGCAACCTGGAGGAGGCTGGCAAGCTACGGATCCTGTCCGAAGGGCTGCTCCAGCTAGCCCGTGCTGAACAGACTGACATCAAGCTGCAGCCCATATCCCTTGCTGCCGTGGCCACCGAAGCTATCAACCGCGTCATTAAGCCCGCGCAGGACAAGAACATTGTTATCGAAGATAGCGTGCAGGACATGCAGGTTAATGGCGATCAGCAGCTACTGATCCAAGCACTGGTAATAGTGCTTGATAACGCCGTTAAGTACAGTCCGGCCAAAACCGCTATACAGCTTAGTGCCCAGTCAGACGGTAAATATGCCGTCGTATCGGTCACGGACCAAGGACCTGGCATTTCGGCCATCGATCAAGCCCACATATTTGACCGTTTTTACCGAGCTGATGTATCACGCACCAAACAGCAAGTCAGTGGATATGGGTTGGGGCTCTCCATCGCCGACAAGATTATCCGCCAGCATAATGGCAGTATTGCGGTGCAGAGCGAACCGGGCAAGGGCTCCACGTTTACCATAAAGCTCCCGCTCGCATAGCCCGCTCCCCGTAATATATCCTTTAAGTATTCGTTCAAGTTTCTTTTTTACAGTGTGCCTATCAGTAAATAAAAGGAACAATAATGAACGTACTTACACGAGGCATCAGAAATGCCTTCCGGAACGTCATACGGACAACATCCATCGTGGTGATATTGGGCTTGAGCATTGGGCTCAGCCTCTCGATGCTTATTGCCAGACAGGCGGTCAGCGACAAAATAGCATCAGTCAAATCATCCATGGGCACGACCGTCAGCATCACTCCGGCCGGCATTCGCGGTTTTGAGGGCGGCGGGGAGGCGCTCACAAAAGCACAGGTTGCAGCAGCGACGGCACTACCACACGTACGTAGCGTCAGTATGTTGTTGAGTGACCGGCTCGACACAACCAATACCGACCTGGAGTCGGCGGTTGCCGCCGGTTCACTGGGACAACGGTTCTCGGAACGTAACGGGCAAGTCTTTTCTGCACCACCGACCATGGGCGGTGGCCCTGGCACGCCTACTCCGGTTACGCGCTCCTTTACGCCACCCGTCATCGTAACCGGCACGACCGATCCCAACACAACCTCGGCAGCCCTGGGCGGTGGCACATTTAGCCTGAAAGAGGGCGAACTCTTTAGTGCAGACAGCACGCAGCAGGTTGCAATCATAGGGAAGGGCCTGGCCGAAAAGAACAACTTGAACCTGGGGGCAACATTTACCGCCTATGGGACAACTATTACGGTGAGTGGCATTTTTGATGCGGGCAATACCTTTGCCAATAACCAGGTAGTCATGCCCCTGGCCACCGTCCAAACGCTCTCAGGTCAGGCGGGCAACATCACGAGTGCCATTGCCACTGTTGACTCTATCAGTAACGTCGCAAGTGTCACCGATACCATACAGGACAAGCTTGATGGAAAGGCAGACGTAACGAACGCTTTGGAAAGCGCCGAAGAGGCAATTGCGCCACTGGAAAATATCCGCACCATTGCCCTCTACAGCTTGATTGGTGCAGTCACTGCCGGTGCCGCCATTATCCTGCTCGTCATGGTCATGATTGTCCGTGAACGACGCCGTGAAATTGGCGTTCTAAAAGCCATCGGTGCCAGCAACGTCCGTGTCGTGGGCCAGTTTATGAGTGAGGCAGTCACCCTTACCAGTTTGGGGGCGGTACTTGGTATTGCCCTCGGTGTGCTGGCTGCCGACCCCATAACGCAGCTACTCGTCGATAACAGTAGCGACAATACGCCCATGGGCGGACCGGGCGCAGGCCCGTTACGCGCTGGTGGTTTACGGGTATTCCAGGATAACGTCACTACTGTTACTGCTTCGGTGGGCTGGGACATTATCCTGTACGGCATCGCCGCCGCCATACTGATTGGCGTTATCGGCAGCGTCGTCGCATCGTTCTTCATTGCAAAAGTAAGGCCTGCAGAGGTCATGAGGGCTGACTAATGTTACAAGTATCAAACCTACACAAACTATTTCGCTCAGGCGACGAGGAAGTCGCCGCTGTTACCAATGTCAGCTTCAGCGTACCCGAAGGGCAATTCGCTTCAATCATCGGCCGGAGTGGCAGCGGCAAATCAACAGTACTCAGCCTCCTGGGCGCACTCGAAAAGCCCACGGGCGGCACCATTACCGTGGACGGCAAAGACATCACTGCGCTCAGCGACCACGCGCTCATACAGTACCGGTGTCAGAAAATAGGCTTTATTTTTCAGAGCTACAACCTAATACCCAATCTGACAGCCCTGGAGAATGTGATGCTGCCGATGGAATTTGCCAACGTGCCTCGCAAGCAACGGCCCGAACGAGCCCGGAGTCTCCTGGCACAAGTCGGACTCAGTGATGACCAGCAGCAGCGCAAGCCAAGCCGTTTAAGTGGTGGACAGCAGCAGCGAGTAGCTATCGCCCGGGCTTTGGCCAACCGGCCCAAGCTGATTCTGGCCGACGAACCTACGGGCAATCTGGACGGCCAAACCGGCAAGATGATCTTTGAGCTGCTGCACAATTTAGCACGGACCGAACACACGACTATCCTAGCGGTAACCCACGATCTAGCTATCGCCGGTAAAACTGACCGTACCTTTATGCTGCAAGATGGTAGCCTTCATGAGCCTACCAATACGCATAAGGCTCCTCGGGCTCATCAATAACAGTTACGTCTTCCGCGATAATGCCCAGCCGCTCCTGACCCTCAAATTCCATGGAACCTACCGATCCGGTAATGCGGACCCAAGTATCGGCGGGGAGTTGCCGGTTGGTCTGTACGCGCAGCGTTACGGGTGAGGCATCAATAGCGCAGCAATTAATAACAAAGCGCGCTGCGAACACCATACCGTCCGGAAGGGGAGCACCCTCTGGGCGGTATATAAAGCCCTCTATGGCTACCCGCTCATTCTGGTAGGCGTCCGGCTCCAAGCAGCCCTCGAGCACCATTGACCACCGCTGGAGGTTCATTGGTCGTATAGGGCCTAAATCTGGGCAGTAGCTCGTTATCGGGCCGCCTGTGCTTTGTATTGTTTTGGGGGCAAGGGCAGCGGTACTACTGCTGACTTCTTTTTGTGCAGCAGCTGACGACATAAGTGGTCGCGGCTCCGTCAGCCACATACTACCTAGAACAGCCAGCAACAGGAGGGTGAGCACACTCGGACGCCACCATTGTTTATGGAATACTCGCACATGCTTCTCGCGGACAGTGAACCATACCGATGCGCACATAGCGGCCACGACGACGATACCCGCTACCAACGTGTAGGGTTCATAGCGAGGATGAATATATAAGTCTAAATCATTGGCCAGAAAGAGCTTCACGGCATACGCACCCAAGCCGCCCAACAAGAGTGCCGATCCTATTTTCTGTACTTTAGACATACGCTATCCCCACTCCTATTAAGAACGCGAACATCGCCACCAATCCCGCAATAAGCAGCAGCACCGGCCAGCGGAACGTCGTCTTCAATATTGATACCATCTTAATATCCACCATTGGACCGGCTACCAAAAATGCCACGATTGCGCCGGTACTAAAAGCGTCAGCGTATGCCAGCGCAAAGAACGCGTCCACGCTTGAACAGATAGATATAATGAAACCGAGCAATACCATCGCGGCCACTCCCAGTACTGGGTTTGTACCAATATCGACGATTACCTCACGCGGAATAACCACTTGTACGGCCGCAGCAACCAGTGCCCCAAATGCCAGCAAGCGCATCATGAGCCACAATTCCTCACGGAACAGTTCCAGCCCACTCCGCCAGGACCGCCGGGGATGCTCATCGGCTTCGCACAGGGCAGTAAAGTCATCGGTCAGTACCGAGCGGCGGCGGTGTAAACGGCCGATGATATAGCCGACAACATTGGCTATCACCAGCGCAGCTATGAGCCGCCAAGCCAGGACTGATTTGTCAAAAGAGAAGGCCTGCCACGTTACGAGTATCGTTATGGGGTTGATGATGGGAGCTGCCAGCAAAAAGACCGTGGCATCACCTACAGAAAAGCCCTTAGCCATCAAGCCACGGGCCACCGGCACGTTGCCACACTCACACACCGGCATCAATACGCCGAAGAGCGAAATACACGCCCGCCGTAACACGACGTTGCCCGGCAGGTAATGCACGATCATATGGTGCGACACAAAAAGCCGTATCAACACCGACAAAGCAACACCAAGTACAACAAACGGCAGGGCCTCAATAACCAGACTAATAGTCAGTGTCACCAGGTCAGGCATCTTTGCACCGATAGCGTCAAACCAGGTGTTAGGAGGGTGCTTAATAAGCCACAACTGCCATTCGTAGTTATTCATTATTTTCAGTATAAACTGGTTAGGAAAGACAGACGATTCCGTCGCAATTTTGACCGTCACTTGCAATAAGTCAGCCGTCCCCAGCTCGCCTTAAGGATTGGTGCGTACCATGCAGGGGTAATGGAGAACTACAATGCAATGTCCCGTTGACGGAACAACCCTGGTCATGAGTGACCGCCAAGGAATAGAAATCGACTACTGCCCACAATGCCGTGGTGTATGGCTCGACAGGGGAGAGATCGACAAAATCGTTGAACGGAGCATGGGCGGCCCAGCGCCAGCAGCAGCACCAGTGCAGCACCAGCCGCAGCAGCCATATCCTCAGCAAACCCATTCGAGCCACCCGGCTCAGAGCCACCAGGAATACCGTCACCACGACGATGACGATGACCACTACCGCAACCAGCATGGTGGCCACCACAAACGCAAGGAAAACTGGCTCGGCGACCTGTTCGATTAGCGGGTGCACCAGGGCGAAAACCACGGTATACTAAGTACTAATGTATAGG
>DASPHS010000052.1:0-2650 GCA_035629475.1 Saccharimonadales bacterium (SeqCode) | reverse complement strand
GCCAAGTGGATTGCCTGGGCGAACGTTGCCCGCAGCCGCTGGGTTGGACGCCATACGCGTATCTTCAAGGCGCTCGGAAAGATTGTCGAAAAGTGCAACGTTATCGATCGCAACCCGCTTGCCGTGCAGGACGGTGAGTATCCGCTTCAAGACGGCTTTTTGTGGACCAACGGTATCCTGCGGAAGTTTATGACGCACCTGAAGGGGGTGCAGCTACCGCCGGACTGCGCCCAACACCTCCAGCGCAAAAACGGATTACTGGGTGCTATCCGGCAGGTTGCACAAGCCCGCACAGCCTAGGTTGAGCAGCCACTGGCCGGCGACTGTTAACGTAATCTGTTGGCGGGAAGTACATCTTTGGCTATAATATTGCTCATTGCTTAAAAACAAGTAATACATTCATAGATGGCGCCGTGGCGGAGTGGTCACGCAGAGGTCTGCAAAACCTTGTACACCGGTTCGAATCCGGTCGGTGCCTCCAAAATCTTTAAAAATTTATTGTGCCGTATGCAACCTATGCTAATGTGAGCCCGTGAATAAAAGACGCTCATGGACGGACGAAGATTTGATAGCCGCTGCTAGGGTGTGTTTTAGCTATAGGGCAGTTATTTTTGCATTAGGACTCGTTCCAGCTGGCGGTAATTACGCACAAGTCCAAAAAAGGTTGCGAGATCTAAGCATAGACACATCTCACTTTAAAGGGGGCGCATGGAATAGGGGCCTAAAAATAACACCCGTATACGCACGGTCTCTTGAAGAGCTACTTGTCAGCAATAGTAATGCCCAAAGCCACCTCCTTAAGAGAAGACTTTTCACTGCCGGCATTAAAAAACCTGCCTGTGAGCTATGTGGTTGGCATCAAATGTCTGAAGATGGGCGTATACCCGTCGAACTTGATCACATAAATGGCAATCATTTTGATAACCGTTTAGAAAATCTACGTATTCTTTGCCCAAATTGTCACAGCCTGCAGCCGACGCACAGGGGCAGAAATAAAAAAGTTTATTTGACGAAGATAAGCGCGGATGTTGTAACTGGTAGCCAAGACTGACTTAAAATCAGTTGCCGAAAGGCGTGCGGGTTCGATTCCCGCTCCGCGCACCACCTAAAAGAGCTGTACCTCGGTACGGCTCTTTTTCTATGCTATACTTATCCCACAATGACATGCGCATCCACCTCAGTTCACACCATGCACATGATGCCCCGCAGGGCATAACTTTTCTCCACCGGTTCCATCTTTTTACAGTAACCCCTTAAACAGGTAGACTACATACTATGAGTAATTATTACGTGACAACTTCTATCCCTTATGTGAATGGCGAACCGCACATCGGTTTTGCTATGGAGCTGCTGGAGGCTGACGTCCTGGCCCGGGCGGCCCGCCAGCGCGGCGAAACGGTTATCTTCAGCACCGGCACCGACGAACACGGTACCAAAATCGCTCAAAAAGCCGACTCGCTAGGTATTACACCCCGCGAATTAGTGGATGAGTACAGTGAAAAGTTCCGCAACCTGCAAAAGCTGCTCGATATCAGCAACGACCGCTTTATCCGTACGACTGATAAACCCCACGAACAGCGGGCACAGCTCATCTGGAAAGCGCTCGCTAAAGACATCTACAAATCTAAATATGTGGGCTGGTACGACGTCAAAGAAGAAGAATTCGTACCTGAAGCCAAGGCTGACCCGGCTCGCATGGAAGCCAGCCACCCGCAGGCCTATCAAAAGCTGGAAGAAGAAAACTACTTCTTCCGTTTGAGCAACTATACCGATGCCATCAAGGCAAAGATTGAGTCCGGTGAATTCCAGATCCTGCCTGAAACCCGCCGCAACGAAATTCTGTCGGTACTGCGTGAAGGCCTGGATGACATCAGCATCTCCCGCCCCAAGGAGAAGCTGGAGTGGGGCGTGCCCGTACCTGGCGACAAGAAGCAGGTCATGTACGTCTGGTTTGAGGCGCTTATGAATTACCTGACAGTGCTGGGGTATCCCGAGCACGAGGACTTCAAGAACTTCTGGCCAGCAGATGTGCAAGTGGTCGGCAAGGATATCATCCGTTTCCATGCCGCCATCTGGCCCGGTATGCTCATGAGTTTGGGTGTGCCACTGCCCAAGACCCTGTATGTCCACGGGCATATATCGGTAAACGGCCAAAAAATGAGCAAAAGCCTTGGTAATGGTGTAGCGCCCCAAGAAATTGTCGATAAATACGGCACCGATGCCTTCCGCTACTACTTTTTGCGCCACATCCCTAGCTACAACGACGGCGACTTCTCCTGGGAATCACTGGAGGCTGCCTACAATAGCGAACTGGCTAACGAGCTCGGCAATGCCGTGCAACGGACCGCTGCGATGATCATGAAATACCAGAACGGTATAATCGGCGATGCCAAGATTGCCCAGCACGACATCAACCCCTACGAAGAAGCACTGGCGGCGTGCCGCTTTGACCGCGCGCTGGATGACGTGTGGGACCGCGTGCGCGGCCTCAACCAGTACATCGAAGAAGCTAAGCCCTGGGAAATTGCCAAGCTTGGCGACACCGATCACTTGCGTGAGGTGCTGGCCTACCAGGTAGGTAACCTATTGGCGATTGCTGACCAGCTCGAGCCCTTCATGCCTGAAACTGCCTTCAAAATCCGCACTGTCT
>DASPHS010000051.1:0-3747 GCA_035629475.1 Saccharimonadales bacterium (SeqCode) | reverse complement strand
TACGACGCCACCGGCAAGGCCGTGCGCACTACCGAACTCCCGGACGACCTGACCGCCAACGGTATGGCAAAACTGACCGGTGACTTCTATGTTGCTGAGGGTGAGAGCGCCTTCACGTTCTATCACTGGAATAGCGAAACCCGCGCCATGGACGCCGTGTACGACATGGAAGACGTGGCCGACTGGACCATATGGAACAATAACGCCTATGTGCAAGCCGGGAACGTGCTCTATGAGTTCAAGCCAGGCAAAGACGGCGTATTCGGACTACACAGCCTGTACGCCTCCGATAAGTACCGTGTGTCTGGTGTGTACAACAGCCCCAAGGGTATCTTGTTTACGGCCTTCGCCGGTACAGCATCAAACGCACCGTTGAATGTTTATCAGCTCCTGGACACACCCGCTTTAGAGATCGAGGACGAGGCGACCGTCAACCCAGCCGAAATCCCACGTATTGAACCCGTCTATGTAAACTTTGAAGAATTTATCGACCAGGGTATGGTGGCCGACCAGATGGAACTCCTGAAATTCGCCGTCAATAAGTTCGTTGCCACCCGGCCAAAACAAATAGAGCAAATTGGCGTGAGCACCCTGGACTACACCCGTCCCCCTATTGGCAGCAACGACAACACCACCAAGGTGGCATTCACGATGAACCTGGACGGCAGTAATTACCGTGCAAACATCACCTACCTGAACTACTCCTACATGGAACTACAGGTTTCTGAGCCCACCGGTAAGCAGATATTCGATTCCGGTAGAATTACCAGCATCAACTAGCGGGTCAGCACGATACTGTTGGCTGCAGCAAAGTGCTGGGCAACTACATCGGCATCAGTCGTCGTAATAAACGTCTGATATACCTGGAGGTAGCTTGTGAGCGCATGGCGGCGGGCACTGTCCAGCTCGCTGAACACGTCATCGAGTAACAGCAGTGGACGCTGGCCGCGGCTGTCCTCGAGCAACTGCAGTTCAAACACCTTGAGCGCTAGCACCAGCGTACGCACCTCGCCCCGTGAAGCTGCCTCCTGGGCAGGATAGCCATTGATCAGCACCGCCATATCATCACGGTGCGGACCATAGGCCGTAAAGCCGCGCATAACCTCCAAATCCAGTGAGGTTTCCAGTTTATGCAATAGTTGGGTCTCGTAGGCAGGCACATCAAAGCGTGTGGCGTATTCTAAGGCCACCTGGTACGTCCTATCGGCCAAATTGCTGTACAGGTCGCTCATGGACGCATTGAAGTGCTGGAGGAGCCCTACGCGCGCCTTAACGATTTGTCCGGCCAGCTCGCTAAGCCGTAGGTTCCATACGAATAGTTGTTCCTTTAAGTTCGGTGGATTCTTTTTGAGCAGGGCGTTGCGCTGGGTCAACACCCGGCGGTACTGTTTGCGCATCGCACCAAAATGCACGTCCAGCTGTTCAAGCAAATCATCCAGGAATGTACGCCGTAAATCAGGTGAACCGCTCAGCAGGAGCAGGTGATTTGGTTCAAATAGTACAACCGGCAACATCCGTGATGGGTGCAGGCGGGCAAGTTTTTGTTCATCGAATTCATAACTTTTGGACACGCCGGTACCACTGCGTACGAGCTTGACTGTACGCATTTCACCCATGGTCGTCGCATCCAAGCGTGCCCAATCAGCATCAAACTGCACTAACTCGGTATCCTTGACGCGGTACGATGAGCCCCGGGCTATCACCAGTACGGCCTCCAGGAGGTTGGTCTTGCCGCTGGCGTTGGGGCCAACAATAATGTTCACGCCCGGATCGAGCTCGAAGTACGCGCCCTCGTAGGAGCGAAAGTGTTGCAATCGGATGTCGGTCAGCATTTGTACTTATTGTTCAGCCGTTAGTAAGTTATTACCATATGAAGGCAGTGTACTGAGTTCATACAAGAACCTACAGGTTACTTAGCAGACTTCTTATTGGCTTTTTGCTGTTCGCGCTCTTGCTGGCGGCGCTGCTGTCGGCTAAGCTGCACGACTTGCCCCTGTGAGGGCTGCAACTCTTTAACATAATCTATCTCGCGGGTAGAGGGCACGCCGAACGTCATTACAGTACAGTTCTTATTATTTGTAATTGATAGATCACCCACGTTTATTACATCCATACCTATAAGAACTTGCGCATTAGCAAGCTTTCCCAGCGTTACACGCAATCCCTGCAAAACAACACCATTGGGCAGCACAAAATCAACTAGGTAAACAGGGCTTTTTACATTTTCCTCGCTAGCCGTGTTAACCAACGTGAAACTAACGGGCTGTAACTGCAGCTTGTCTACAACCGCTTGCGTTATTACTGAGCCAGAAGCTCCCGTGTCCCATATGCCCAATACGTCATCCGTAATCTTATCCGGGCCCTTGCTCTTATCAAGAATAGGTGTGCATACTTTAATAGGACAAGATAAAACTCGCAAAAGCCCACCGTTGCTCTTAATAGTCAGCGCCTGTAAGTGACTCATGGTAGTTACATTGAAACCCTTGAGTAAAAAGTTTGAGTATAGCTATCCTCTCCTGGCAAACAGGGTTGGATCAAGAAGGTGCCGGCTTCGTATTTAGCAGAAGCGTCAGCATACGCCTCTAGCTCCGAATCAAATGCACCAGCAACAGACTTGTCCTTTATTACCAGGTATTTATTCTGGTACTTCTTAACAAGCTCGCTTTGGTTCTTAACGTAATAATCAAACTCTTGCTCAAGGTTGCTCATAACCTCAATGATACCACATCTGTTACTAACAACAGATGTACTAAATTCTCAACCTACTCCAATGGGTGGCCTATTACACCAATATGCTAGCTCTTGAGAGGCATCACGATATGTGTGTAATCCTGGGCCGAAGGATCACGCAGCACCGTTGGCTCCAGCTTGCCGTTGAAGCCGAAGACCACATCATCGCCGTGCAATGCGTGCAGGGCATCAAGCAGGTAGCGGGAGTTCAAGGTGATCACACCGGAGCCCAGCACCTTGGCATTGGCGGTTGCAGTGTTTTCACCAAGCTGCGAAGCAACCGAACGAATACTGATATGCTGGGCTTCTTCGTCAACGTTAATCGTAATGCTGCCGGCGCTTTCACGGGCAAACAGACTGGAAACTTTGGTTACATTCAAGAGGTCGGACCGCTTAAGCGTAGCGGTTACGGCAAAGGATTCAGGAATGAGTTTGCGGTAGTCGGGGTATTTGCCCTCTATAAGGCGCGCTACGAGCTCTACATCGCCAACACGGAACTGGACTTGCTGTTCGTCGCTAATCACATCCACATCCCCCTCAAAATCGCTCACGATGCGTAGTAGGTCCTGCATGGCAGACCCGGGAACGAGCAGGTCGATGGTTTCAGCGTTTTCAGTGAGGGCTTTTTCGGCTAAACGGTAGCTGTCGGTTGCAGCCATGTACAGGCGGCCTTCGTAGGTCTGGAGGAGTACGCCAGTCAGCACCGGACGGGCTTCGTCTGAAGAAGCGGCCATAACTACCTGCTGCAGACCCTGCTTAAGTGCGGGGCCGGCTACTGTCCACCGCTTGCCCTCGCTAATACCAGGCATGACAGGGAACTCTTCTGCGGATACGCCATTGATGACTGATTGGTACTGGTCAGTGGCAATGTGCAATTTGTATTCATCCAGGTCGAGGTTTATCACGCCACCAGGCAGGCTGCTCACAAAGTCTTGCATCAAACGGGCAGGGACAGTAATCGAACCTTCGTCGTCTACCTTGGCGCCAATGTAATGGGTAATGGCAATGTCGAGGTTA
>DASPHS010000050.1:0-2609 GCA_035629475.1 Saccharimonadales bacterium (SeqCode) | reverse complement strand
GTGCTGTAGCCATTGGTAGAGGTAAAATCGATAGCGCTAATGGAATAGCCATTTATTTCGAGTGTGTCAAAGTGACACGAGAACGCGCCGTTCATGCCGCCCTGGGCAGATATGATCGAGCTATTGGTACCCAACTGGAAGCCCCGCGCACACCGAAACGCAAATAGCTTGCGGTAGGTGCTGAAAAAGGTGTTATAGCATTCAAAAGCCGTAGCATTGGTATTGGCCGCCGGCTGATTCGTATTGAAGTCCACCGAAAATTCTTCCAGGGTCTGGGCGTGGCCACCAAAACGCACAGCCACGATATTACTGGTGTGCTGCCGAATTGTGGTCTTAACGGGACCCGCCCCGCGCACGACCAAGCCAGCGCCACGCATATCCAGCGTACTGGTAATGCGGTAGACGCCCGGACCAATGTATAACGGCCGGCCCGTCGATAACGCCTCGGCAATTTTGGCCTGGAGTGCGGTGGTAGAGTCAGCGGCTCCAGTCGGGTCGATACCGGCACCCGAAGCCATAATAAAGGGCGAGCCCAGCTGGGACTGGAGCGTGGCATCTAATTTGGCGGTCGTAACAGCCCCGTCGGCAATATCGGCCGTGGGAATACCAGTACCAGGCTTGGTATATTTAGCCGCAATGTCAGCAGCTTTTTTAAGAGACCCGTCGGCATTATGCTCAACACTTAAAAAGTCATTGAGTAACGTGCCCCAGGCGCCATCATCTGAGCCTGGTGTGGGTAAGCGGGTAGCCATACTGCCTAGTATACGTAAGCGCTTTGGGTAGCGTCAATTATATAGCGCGGCTTCGGGCCAGGCCGCCTGGTCGTACAACCACAGCACATCGGCGCCCAGCTGTTCGGCAGCCTGCGTAAGCATACCGACAGGCAGCGCGCCAGGATTACGCTGAACCACGGCCAGTGCCTGTTTTTTGGCAGCACCCACCCCAAAGACAACAAGCTTGCTGGCATGCGCGGCGGCACTGAGTGACAATGTAATGCGGTCCGGTGGCGGCTTAGGTGCATCGTGCACGGGCACCACCAGGCCATCAGCTCCCAAAGCCGGGTGACCGGGAAATAACGACAGCGTATGACCGTCTTCACCCACGCCGAGCCACAGTAAATCGATACGAGGGTACCCGTCATGGTTCGGCAGCCGCTCCCGTAGCAATTCCTCGTATGCTGTGGCCCCCGCTTCAGCACCCCGCTCCGCGTGCGGCACCAGCAGCTGCATGCGGGCCAGTGATGGGTCAGCTAGGAGTACTTTCGTAATCTGCCCCCAGCTTGAATCTGGATTGTCATGCGCCACGCAGCGCTCGTCCCCGATACACACCATAACCTTTGACCAGTCCAGGGCATCTGCATAGTCGGCAACCAGCTGCGCGTACGCGGCCAGTGGCGATGTGCCGCCAGCTAAGCCCCACGTGGCCACCCCGTGCGCGGCTATGGCGGAAGCAAGTGTCTCCACCGCGTGAGCGGCTGCCTGGGCGGCGACAGCGCCTGGATCCCTGAGTACTACTTCTGTCATACGACCTGCCTATTTGCTTTTTAAGTGTAGCGCGGAATATGCTATTGCACCTGCCCATAGTGCATAGACGACTATGAGCAACCTATTGGCATAGCCCACCACCGCAATCACCCCGTCGGGCAGCGCAGTTATCTTATTGCCAGCGGCCAGATTGCCACCGGACTGCACGTAGGTTGTCATTAGTATGACGAAAGATGCTACGAGCAGCACAACACAAGCAGCTGCCGCGTAGGACAGGCCCACGCGTTGCCGGAGGCTTCTGCTGATTAATACGGCTGCGATTGCAAAACTTGGAATACCAATATTACCCACCACATCGTGCAGAGGATGGTTAATGGCAAAGATGCCCGCCAGGATCTGGCAGATACCGGCTACAATCAGCAGCCACCACCCTATCTTGCCACCACGGGTTTGTAGACGTTGTCGTAATGCCCCAGCCAGGGCAAGCGATGCCGCGCCCCATGCAAAGAACATAGCAGTCAGGACCCATTGATATTCACCATTGGCATATTCGCTTACCATTCGCCATGATGGCGCAAATTCCGGACTAAGCAGGTGTAGTGCACCGAGCAGCAGCACTGTTGCTCCGGCAAAGACCAAGGCTGCTCTGTATGCCGCCCGCGCCATTTACTCCATCCCCTTTAAAATGGAATCGACACTTTGGTATGCCCGCACGACGCCTGACTCCATGTCACTCTGGACAGCCATATCGCGGTCTTCTGTGCTCATGTACATTTCGGTCGTGACCAGACGAGTACGACCGTCTTCGGTAGGCAAGAACTCATACTTGGCAAGCACCGTGTGGCCCCGTTCGCCGATCATTGCCTCCAAGTTATCGAACTCGGAAGTCTGAACAAAACGCTCGGGAGCCGTAATCTCATGGAAAAACCCATGGAAGGAAATCGTTTGGTCACCCGTACCGCTGAAATGCCAGCGGCCACCCTCGCGGAAGTCCAGCGCCTCCACGGTAGCGGTGCCATTCGGACTCCACCACCGTGCAACCAATGCCGCATCACTGAATACACGGAATACCTTTTCCCGGGGTGCATCAAAAATACGTTCAATAGTTATGATTGGCGAGCCGGC
>DASPHS010000049.1:0-9179 GCA_035629475.1 Saccharimonadales bacterium (SeqCode) | reverse complement strand
ATGTTGTCGGTGCTTACCCTGGCGCTGGTGTTGGCTCGATCGGTCAGTATTCTGGGCCAAGCTTAGGCTGTTGGTTTCAGCTGGAATTCGCCAATGTGGTAGCGTCCCTCTTGGATGTCGCGTACACCTTGTGCTTCAATCGCAGCGCGCCGTTGTGCCTGTTCGGAAGCGTAGCCAGCGGCAATTTCCTCGTCATACTTGCCTGGATCGGCTGCCATGATAATGCCCTCGGAATCCTTAAAGGTAATATGGCAGGCGTCAAAGCCTTGCTCGGGAAGCTTGTCCAGAATCAAGCCGTGCAGTGCCTGGATGCGTGGAATGTGGTAGCGGGCAGATACCAGCAACACGTTCTTCCAGCCCTGGTACTTTAGAATGGCCAGCACCTCCGTCATGTTGGTGTAGGTGTTGTATGATTTTTCCTCCAGGAGTACATGTGGCGAATCCAGCTGCGAGAGTGCGGGGTTCTCATCGCGAAGCTGTTGAATGCGCTCCAGGAAATCACGGCTGTACACCTGGGCTTCGGTCGGTACATCATCGCCGTAGGCGGCGCGGGTCTTGGCGCTCGTGCCTGTTGAAAACAGGAAGGTATCAGCGGCTCGCTGCTGCCACAGGTAGGTTGCGGCAATCACGTTCATCTGTCCGGCCAACATGCCGAACTCATCATGATCTTTATAGGTTGTCGGCGCGAAACCGCCGTCTGTTGGGGTGATATTGCAGCCAAGGATAACGACTGCTTCGTAAGGTGGAGTATGCATAGCTGGATTAGTATAGCATTTTTTATTGGTAATCAGGGGCGTCGCCGAGGCCAAAAAAGTCTTCCAAGGTTGCAATACCTTGTTCGTGGAGCTCGGTAGCCAATGCTTTGCCAACATAGCGTAGGTGCCAGGGTTCGTATATATACCCAGTTGTCGCTTGTTTGCCCTCGGGGTAGCGGATAATAAAGCCGTACGTATGAGCATTGGCGGCCACCCATTTGCCTTCAGGCGTATCGCCAAAGCATTCCTCTACCTCGCATTCGCGGCTCGCTGGCTCAACATCGGCCGCCAGGCCCGTTTGGTGCTCGCTAAAACCGGCACGAGCACTCTGACTATCTGCTGCGGCTTTGCCTTGTGTATTGACGTAGTAGTTATACAGGCTCATTTGGTAGGCATAGGAGCGGTAGCCACTGGATAGCATGAGGTCCAGGCCGTCTTGTTTGGCGTCGGCTGCCATTGCCTCCAGGGCTCGTGCGGCAACGGCTCGCAGCTGCATTTCTGCGCCGCTCCTGGCTTGCCGTAGCGGTATATTTGGTACCGTCAGGTCGGCAGGCGTGTACTCCTTGGGCTGAAGCGGATTGCGCTTGTTGGCGATGACCCATATGCTCGATGGGTCATCCAGGGAGAACTGTTTCTTATCAAATGTCGCTGCCTGTTTTACGCTGGTGGTCTCGGGTGCTGCGGTATTATTTTTACCGACGACCAACCAGCCGATTCCCAGTACGGTAACTGCGCATAAAACAATAAGCACCTTCTTCATGAGCCTATTGTAAGCTCGCCATAGGTAAAAAGTAAAAAAGGTCGCAATATTCTTACGAGATTGTTTTACAATATATAACAACTGAAGCAATAGCTGATAATAGACGTTAAGGTACATGACCAAAACAAAACAGAATCCTACTGATTATATTGTTCCCTTGAATATGAATGGCCTCCAGGGTCGCATGTTGCATGTGCCGGCGCCCAAAAACCGCGACCGTGAAATCCTGCTGCTCTATGGCCACCATGCGCTTTTGGAGCGTTGGTGGGGTTTGGTGCAGAATCTCAACGAATACGGAGCAGTTACCATGCCGGACCTGCCTGGCTTCGGGGGTATGGATAGTTTCCATAAAATTGGCGCTCAGCCGACCATCGATAAGTTCGCCGACTACCTGGCCTCTTTTATTAAGATGCGGTACAAGCGCCGCCGGGTTACGATTATTGGCATATCTTTCGGATTCGTCGTGGCCACGCGCATGCTGCAGCGCTACCCTGAACTGGTCGGCAAGGTCGACCTGGTGGTAAGCATGGTTGGTTTCATGCATAAGGATGACTTCCTGTTCTCACCCGCCATGCGCCGATTATCTCGGTTAAGCGCCCGGGTGTTCGCTACGGCGCCTGTAGCAACGTTTATCCGCTACGCCTGCTTAAACCCCTTTGTCCTCAAGACTATCTACTCCCGCCTGCCAGCAGCTAAGCGCCGGTTTATTGATATGGACCCGACTGAATACGGCTTGATGCTCGACTTTGAGGTCCGCCTGTGGCAGGCCAATGAGGTTCGCACCCACTGGCGTACTACCAGTGAATTCCTGAATCTTGATAACTGCAAGACGCCTATTAATCTGCCGGTATGGCATGTGGCCTCCAGGCACGACCATTACTTCAACAATACGTTCGTGAAAGAGCATATGCTAGTGGTGTTCAACTCCTATGAACAGGCGGTCATGGATACCAAGGCGCATACGCCAAGCATCCTGGCTGACAAGAAGGGCCTCGGTGTTATGGTGCCTCGCCAGCTACGGAAGGTGTTGGCGGCAAGTACACGATACATGCCATGAATGGTATACTGGGGGTTATATGAAAATCGGACTTGTATGCCCGTACAATATTTCCCGTGGCGGCGGCGTTAAAGAACATATCTTGGCGTGCCAGACTGAGCTTACGAAGCGCGGCCATGATGTATGGGTCCTGACACCCCTCCCCCGCGAAGAAGAAAAGGCAGAGCCCGAGCTCACCAAAAAAGTCATCTTTATCGGTGGATCGGCTGATTTTAATTCACCGCTGCACACGACGGTCCAGGTTTCAGCAAGCGTCAATGACACCATTGATGAAGTGTTGGCGCAGCACCAATTCGATATTATTCATTTCCATGAGCCATGGGTGCCCATGCTGAGCGCCCAAATTCTTAGCCGCTCCCAAGCAGTCAACGTAGCAACATTCCATGCCAAGCTCCCCGAGACCATGATGACTCGCACGATGATCAAGGTTGTCACGCCGTACACCAAGTCAGTCCTGAAGTACATTCACGAATGCACCGCTGTATCTGAAGCGGCCGCTGATTATGTATCAACGCTTACCGATAAGCCCATTGCGCTCATTCCGAACGGTATCGACCTGCAGACCTACAAACCACCCCTCCGCCGCAGCGATAACAAAAAGCAAAAAACTATCTTTTTCCTGGGCCGTCTGGAGCAGCGCAAAGGTGTAAAACACTTGCTGCATGCCTTCAAGCTCCTCACCGAAAAATATCCTGACGTATCATTGATTATCGCCGGTGATGGGCCCGATCGCATCAAGCTGGAAGCCATTGTCGATGATTTGGAAATTCCGAATGTCAGCTTTGTGGGCTTCATCAGTGAAAAGGAAAAGATGCATTACCTGCGTACCGTTGATCTGTACTGTTCACCCGCCTTGTATGGTGAGAGCTTTGGTATCGTGCTGCTAGAAGCTATGGCTACTGGCCTGGTAACCGTTGCCGGTGACAACCCCGGCTATGCCAGTGTCATGAAGGGCCTCGGGGCGCTATCGTTGGTCAACCCCAAGCACCATGCTGAGTTTGCCCGTCGCCTGGGGCTGCTCCTGCACGAAAACGATTTGCGCCGGCTATGGCGTGAGTGGGCCGTAGAAGAGTTGCCACAGTATGATTACCGCACCATTGTTGATCAGTACGAAGAGGTGTATCGGGCTGCTCTGCAAAAACACGAGAAACCTGAAGGCCGCCCTGAGTAGTCCATGGACACGTATAAGATAGCCTTTGTGTTAGACGATTCGCTGGACAAGACTGATGGTGTGCAGCAGTACGTCCTGACCCTTGGCCAATTCTTAGCCTCCCAAGGACACCAGGTTCATTATCTGGTCGGTGAAACCAAGCGTACTGATATTCCGAACATTCATTCACTCAGCAAAAACGTAAAGGTGCGGTTCAACCAGAACCGGATGTCAATGCCACTGCCGGTCTCCAAAAAGGCCATCCGCACCTTGCTGGTGCGCGAAGAGTTCGACATTGTGCATGTGCAAATGCCCTATAGCCCTGCCCTTGCTGCTCGTATCGTGCATGCCGTAGGTCCGCTGACGGGAGTCGTCGGTACTTTCCACGTGGCACCCCATTCCAAAGTAGTTCACTTTGCTAACTGGCTGTTACGCCAGCTGGTCGGCCGGTCACTCGCCCGGTTTGATGAAATTATTAGCGTCTCGCAAGTGGCCCAGGACTTTGCTTGGTCAACATTTGGAGTAGAGAGCGCCATCATACCCAACACCCTTAAGCTCGACGCCTTTTATGATGCCAAGCCATTCGAGCAATATACCAGCGGCCAGACGATAGTCTTCATGGGCCGCCTCGTGGAGCGTAAGGGCTGTCGCTATCTGCTGCAGGCCCTGGTGCGGCTGCAGGCAAATAAGCAGTTGCCGGCCAACTGCCGAGTGCTGATATGTGGTACGGGTCCTCAGGAGGCCGAGCTGAAGGCTTATGCTGCTGAGCACGGTCTCGCATCTATTGTCGAGTTCGTTGGCTACGTAACCGAGGCCGACAAGCCTCGCTATCTGGCAAGCGGTGACGTGGTCGTCTACCCGAGCACCGGCGGTGAAAGCTTCGGTATCGTCCTCCTGGAGGGCATGGCCGCGAGCCATGGTGCTGTAGTGGCTGGTGACAATCCGGGCTATGCCAGTGTGATGGGTGAACGCCCCGAAGTCCTATTCAACCCCAAAAACGAAGAGCAATTTGCTGAAAAAATACATAAGTATCTGACTGACTCCGCTGCCCGTGAACGCGCACACTCGTGGCAGCAGCAGTTTGTACGGCGCTTCGATGTGGCTAATGTGGCCGAAGAAGTGCTTGTTATATATGACGAGGCGTTGCACAAGCGCCGCAGCTAGGCCATAATAGGGTTTATAATGTTTGGCTTCCGCAGAACAGATAGCAAAGACGGCAACGCTACCGTCACCGTCGATGTCCCCAATCGTACTATTTTACGTGTGATCGGATCAGTGGTAGCTACGGTTATCCTGATTGCCGCCGTGCGTCAGGCTTCACACGCCCTGCTGCTTATCTTTACCGCGTTCTTTCTGGCCCTGGCCTTAAATGCTCCGGTCCATTGGCTCGCGCAGCGCCTTCCTGGCAAGCGTAAGGGCAACCGCTCTATTGCAACCGCTATTTCATTCCTGTTCATCGTGCTCATTCTGGGCGGTTTTATTGCCAGTATCGTACCGCCACTCGTCAAGCAGACGAATACGTTCGTGCGGGCTATACCTGGCATCATTGAAGACAGTAAAGACGAAGACAGCGAGATTGGCTCGTTCATTCGCAAGTACAACCTGGAAAGCGAAGTGCAGAACTTCTCCGATGAGCTTGGCGATCGCCTGAAAGCATCAACCGGGACTGCTGTGAAAGCGGTGAGTACTGTCGGCAGCAGCGCCTTTACGGTCCTTACCGTACTGGTGCTGACCATTATGATGCTGGTAGAGGGGCCACGGTGGCTGCGGCTATTCAAAGATATCATCCCCGACCAACACCATGAACGCGCTGAACGCCTGGCATTCAATATGTACAAGGTCGTGAAGGGCTACGTGAACGGCCAGGTTATTCTGGCGGCCTTGGCGGCAGCGCTCATCTTCCCCGTTATGCTCATCCTGGACATATCATATCCCGTGGCCTTAATGGGCGTGGTCTTTATCTGTGGCCTGATACCAATGGTAGGTCACACGATTGGTGCGGTATTCGTAACTGTCGTAGCGCTGTTTACGTCACCAGTAGCAGCACTGATCATCCTGGGCTACTACTTCCTGTACCAGCAGATTGAAAACGTACTTATCCAGCCTCGCATCCAAGCTAACTCGACGAATATGTCGCCACTGCTGGTATTCATATCGGTGGTCATCGGTGTGAACTTCGGTGGTATATTCGGTGGTCTTGTGGCTATCCCGGTCGCTGGGTGTATCCGCATCGTGGTACTTGATTACCTGCACCGCAAGAAGATTATTGAACCGGACACCCATGAACTTGCTGACACGACTCCCTCACATAAGCCAAAAAAGCCCAAGGCAAAAGCCGCTTAATCAAAAACCTCCGCTCATGTGCGGAGGTTTTTGATTAAGCGGGATAGACGTTGTTTAGCTGCGTGTATCCAGTGCTTGCCACTCCTGGGGTGCTGAGGGTACCCATAGTAAGCCGCCAACACTGGGGCCCAGGTCGGGGTTAAGGCCGAGCTCTTCGGCTTTGGCGCGCACCTCATCCTGCAGCTGCACTCCTGCTACGGCCAATGAACCACAGAGCTCCAGTAAGGTCTCCGGAGGAGTTTCAGCTAACGTGGCGATGGCAGTGACTTCGTGCATTTTTTGCAATGACTTCGGTCGCTTATCAGCGGCAAGCGGCTCGATGATGGCCACGCCAGGACCATCGCCAATGGTGTAGGACCGGAAGATATTCTTGGCGCGCTCAGTAATAGTGTCGCCGCTCCACTGCCGTAGTTCTTGCAGCTTAGTACCGAATGCCCGAAAGTCCTTCAGCTTATAGATGGGTGGCCACTGGACGCTTTTGCTGTGGGGATCGCCAGCAACCATATAGCCCAGTACGGGAGCTGTATAGCCAGTGTCATCAGTAATGCCGTAACGTTTAAGCATTTCTGCTACTAC
This sequence comes from Saccharimonadales bacterium (SeqCode), assembly GCA_035629475.1. Taxonomy (GTDB): domain Bacteria; phylum Patescibacteriota; class Saccharimonadia; order Saccharimonadales; family UBA4665; genus JARIHD01. Next base: position 2,538 of record DASPHS010000049.1, on the reverse strand, counting down.
TTGAGGATCCATGTTGGGACGAACTACTTCAGTCATAATTACCTACTATAGCATAAAGCATAAGAAATTTCAATAGTTCGCCATATTGCCTTACTGCCGGTACCACACGGGCCCGTTAGCGGTGTCACGTACGCCGATACCCTGTGCGGTCAGTTCATCACGGAGCTTATCAGATGTAGCCCAGTCTTTTGTATCACGAGCATTCTGACGAGTGGCCAGCAATGCTTTTTGGGCTGTCGTAATGTCAGGGCGGTCGGCAAGTTGTAGGCCAAACAGCCGGTCAGCGACGTTCAACAGGGGCTGGAGCTTTGCAGCATCAATGCCCTGCTCTTCGGCCTCATTGGCAAGTGCCGCCAGGTAGCTGATGGCTTCGGCAGTGTTCAAGTCGTCCTGCACGGCGTCCAGCATGCCCTTGAGGGCTGCTTTGTAGCTTTGGTCGAGCGTTTCTGAGGGCTGATGGGCCATGCTCGATTGGTGCTTCAGGTCAGCCCAAGCATGCAGGTTGTGCAGCAGGTTCTGTGCCGCCTCCAGGCTCTCCCAGGTGAAATTAACCTGGTTGCGGTAGTGAGACTGCAAGACCTTCAAGCGGAAGGCGAGTGGATTGAACCCCTTGCTCATGATGTCGGTCAACGTGTAGAAGTTGTTTAATGACTTTGACATCTTTTTACCGTCAATTAAGGTGTGGTTGCTGTGGGTGAAGAACTGTGCCATAAGCGGATTTTCTTCGCCGGCGGTACTTTGAGCTATCTCATTTTCGTGATGGGGGAATACCAGGTCAATGCCACCAGTATGGATGTCAAAAGGTTGCCCCAGGGCGTGGCGGCTCATCACTGAACATTCTATATGCCAACCAGGACGGCCGGTCATATCCTGTCCATCAAGGGTGAATTGCCATGCGGGTTCGTTGTCCTTCTGCTTTTTCCAGAGGGCAAAATCGTGCACTGAATCTTTGTCGTATTCATCGTTTTGAATACGGGCTTCGCTGGTATTGGAGGCGGTCAGTTCGAGTAGCTGGCCATATGTCTTGCCACTCTTACGGTAAGCTTCAATCGAGAAGTACACCCCGTCATCGGCGATGTATGCAAAGCCTTGCTGGTAGAGCGTAATGATAAGCTGCTGCATACCCTCAATAATGGGCGTGTCGGTGGCGCGCAGGAACTGCATGACATTAATGTCATTGCCGATGGCGCTCATATCATCCAGGAACAATGCGATGTACTCGTTTGTCAGCTTGTGCAGTGCAACACGCGGATCCTCGTCTGGAAACTGCTCACGGCTGCGGCGAATAGTTTTATCGTCAACATCGGTGTAGTTCATGGCGTGCACCACATCGTAGCCCGCGCCGCTGACTACTCGCCGCAATGTATCGGCAAATATAAAGGAACTAAGGTTACCAATATGGGCGTGGTTGTATACGGTTGGCCCACAAGTATAGATATGGGCAGTGTTGTTGCGGAGAGGTTGGAATGGCTCGACGCTACGCGTCAGTGTGTTGTAGAGTTTCATGGTCGGTTTCTTGTTTAAGGTTATCTAAGAGCTCGCTTGCATAGCGTATACACTCCGACTTTACCTCATTGAACGGCCGGCCATCCTGTACCTTAAAACCGCTGGCATACACATGACCGCCACCGCCAAAGTGACCTGCCAGGTCGGCTGCGACTGGCGCGTTCTGGTTGCAGCGGATTTTGCCGGTCACCTTGCCGTCCTTGTATGTCTTGAAGGCGATGGCGACCTCAGTGCTGATTGTCATCCGCATGTCGTCCATCACCAGCATTGAGGGGTTGTAATGGGGGCTGTAGGTTTCTATTTCATCCCACGGGATATCCACGGTAGCAATACGGTCATCGTAGTGGTACTGCACTCGTTCCAGCAGACGCCCCTTGTAATGGGTGAGCTCCGGACTTTTGCGCATGAGCAACCGGCGGGCGTGCTCCAGATTGGCCAGACTGACGCCACCGCTTACCAGTTCAGAGATAATTTGAATGCTCCGCGCACTGGTGGCTTCGGTGATGAGTCCCAGGCTATCGGCCATGATCGATATGGCAATCATTTCTTTGGCCTGTTGGTTAAGGGGCCAGTGGAGCTGCTGGGCAAGCTCATATATGATTTCACCAGTCGCTACTGCTGGATAGTTGCAGTTGACGGTGGCAAAGGGAATCGTTAAGTCTACCGCATGGTGATCAAGTACGATGCAGGGTTTCTTGCTGACAAGTACTTTCTGTGCTGAGCGGTTTAATGTTTCAAACAGGCTCATAGCGCTGGTATCAACGATAATAGTGGCGTCAAATTTTATGGGCAGGTCGCGTTCTACCCTGTCCCACCCATCGAGGTAGCTAAGGTATGGCGGGACGTCGACGCCACAGTACAGGACCGGGTCTTTCCCCATATCGCCCAGGATATGTTCGAGCGCCAGGGCGCTGCCTAATGAGTCGCCATCAGGGTTGTCGGCTTGCATAATAACGATGCGCTGGGCATCGGTAAGAATTTCGGCAATTGCAGCGGCCTCTGGATACATGTCTCTATTGTAGTTGCTATAGG
>DASPHS010000048.1:0-5709 GCA_035629475.1 Saccharimonadales bacterium (SeqCode) | reverse complement strand
TCGCCATCAGTGTTGACGATAATATCAGCGCCGAGTTCCAGAGCCTTCATTACGCCGTCATGGAATGACCGGGCTAACCCCTTGCGCCGGGCGTGAATGACGAAGTGCTTCACGCCATATTTCTTAGCTACTTCGACAGTTTTGTCGGTAGAGCCATCGTCGATTACCAGTACTTCGACCGAGTCGACGCCAGGTATTTTTTTGGGAATGGTGCTTAATACGAGATGCAGGGTTTGCTCTTCGTTTAGGCAGGGGATCTGTACGATCACTTTCATTGGTTTTCTCGCTTGATTATACCTTCCATTATAGCCTATGTCCCTGTTAATGGGAGTGGTTTTGAGCTATAATGCCATCAATATGAAGAAAGTTGCAATCATTGGAACAGGATATGTGGGCTTGGTGTCGGGCACATGTTTTGCGGAGTTAGGTAACCAAGTTACCTGTGTTGACATCGATGAACAGAAAATTGCCCGGATGCAGAATGGCGAAGTGCCTATTTATGAACCTGGTCTGGAGGACCTGTTTGCGCGCAACATAGCCGACAAGCGGCTCTTTTTTACGACCGATCTAGCAGCAGCCGTTAGTGACGCTGACGTTATATTTCTGGCCTTGCCTACCCCTCCTGGGGAGAACGGTTCAGCCGACCTGTCATACGTATTGGGTGTTGCCGACCAACTGGGCTCACTCCTGAAGCAATATGCGGTTATTGTCGATAAGAGTACGGTGCCGGTGGGTACTGCCGAACAGGTACATGAACGCATCGCCGCCAATGCAACCGGTGACTTTGATGTCGTATCGAACCCGGAATTCCTGCGTGAAGGGTTTGCTATCCGCGACTTTATGGGACCTGACCGGATTGTTATCGGTGCCGGTTCGGAGCGTGCCCGACAGGTTATGGGCGAGCTATATGCCCCGCTTGTCCAGGATGATAAGCCTATCTTGTTCATGGACGTCCGCTCTGCTGAACTGACAAAGTACGCCGCCAACTCGTTCCTGGCCCTCAAGATTACCTTTATGAACGAAGTCGCTAACCTGTGTGAACGCCTCGGTGCTGATGTTGACCATGTCCGCAAAGGTATTGGATCTGACGAGCGCATCGGCCATCGTTTCTTGTACCCTGGTATCGGCTACGGTGGGAGCTGTTTCCCCAAGGACGCATTGGCCCTGCTGCATACCTCACGGGAGTACGGGTATGACTTTAATGTACTGCAGGCAGTTGTTGACCTTAACGCCGAGCAGCAGCAAGTCCTTACCAAGAAAGTACTCCGGTATTACGAGGGTGACCTGGCTGGCAAGACGTTTGCTCTTTGGGGTTTGGCATTTAAGCCCGACACCGATGATATCCGTCAGGCTCCTGCGCTGGGCATGATTCGTGACTTGCTGGAGGCTGGTGCTCATATTCAGGCCTACGATCCCGAAGCCATGGAGAACGTGCAACGAGTATTGGGCGACCGCCCGAACCTGACGTATGCCGCTGACCAGTATGACGCACTTAATGGTGCCGACGCTCTGCTGATTGCTACCGAATGGCAACAGTTCCGCAGTGCAGACTTACCACGTGTTAAGCAGGCATTGGCAGTGCCGGTAGTCTTTGACGGCCGTAATATTTTTTCTTTGGATGAGATGGACAAAGCAGGTTTTTACTACGAAAGTATCGGCCGCTCTGTCATTAAGCAGTAAGCGCCGTATCGCTGCATTTGCTATCATAACTGTATGAAGAACCAGCGCGGCTTTACGTTACCCGAGCTTCTTGTAGCTATCCTGTTTTTTGCGTTGCTGTTAGCGGCGTCTATGTACCTATTGCGCGTGCAAAAGCACGATGTTGCACAGCGTAACGCCGAACGCCGCCTTGAAATTGCGGCTCTGTCCCGCGGTACGGCTAAATATATCGCCGCCAAGGGGGGCTTGCCTGACGTGCCCTCAAAGGCGACGCCTATTGGTTCATACGAGGGCCAGTATGACCTCTGTGGCATTACGGTGCCTGCATACTCCCTGGATATGCCGCTCGACCCGCTCCACGGGGCAAAAGTCACCTACAATGAAGACGATACACCTATTCCCAGCACCAAGCGCTGTAACGTGGAAGGCGTGGAATATACCACTGGCTACACTATTCGCAAGAACGACAAAGGTCAGATTGTACTTGGCGTCCAGAAGCCAGAAGGCCCAGCGTTGACCTTCACGATGCGGTAGCCGCCCCTGACGGTGCTTTTTACTACAGTGCATTAGTGAAATACTTTACTGTTGTAGTCAAGGTTTAGCGGTAAGCTATAGGTACTCTGATGAAAGGAGTATGTATGCATCAGCATGACACAACCACCTTTACTTATGGATCCGCCGTCCGCGACATTAATCATGAATGCGGCACCTCAACCCGAGCTTTTATCTAGATAGAAACGAAGAAATAATAAGTGCTAAAGCGGCAAGGAGCCTTAGATGGAGAACACCTCAACTAAGGGTGATGCTCAGCCCAATCCATATCGTTGGGTAAAGAGTAAAAATGAAGTAACGGCAGATAAGGCCGCCGGAGAAGCGCGTCGTGCCAGCATGGCGCTTGATCTGGCAGCTTTTACGCTGGCGCTTTTTGCTGCTGATGAGCCAAACCCTGTGGCCCGCCGGGTAAAATCAAACATCGTCGGTAATAAGCTTAACAACGCTCAGCGTTGGCGCCGACTACTCAGTCCGGGCCAGTAACCAACTGCAATAACACTCCCTATTCCTGGGGAGTGTTATTCGTTGGAGTGACGTCAGCGACGTCGAGCGTAATGACGCTGCCTGGTTGGGCCTGACCCTGGAGGATCTTGACGGCAATGGCGTTCTCAACGGTCTTTTGAATTATCCGTCGCATTGGCCGGGCGCCAAATTCAGGGTCGTAGCCAGCGTGGACGATAATCTTCAGGGCTTCGGGCGTCAGCTGGACGCTAATGTGTTGTGGTGCCAGCGTCTCGTTGACGCCCTTGAGCATAACCTGGGCTACCTGGCTCAGTTCTTCTTCGTTGAGAGGCCGGAACAAGACGACTTCGTCAAAGCGGTTTACCAGTTCGGGTTTGAATTGCCCGGCGGCAATCAGCTTATCGATGAGGGGCCGTTCAAAATCGTCGAGCGCCAAGCCTTGTTGGACGCGTGCGGCAATGTCCGCCGCACCGGCGTTAGAGGTGGCGATAATAATGGCGCTTCTAAAGGATGCCGGCCTGCCCTGTTCATCGGTTAGCTGCCCTTCGTCGAGCATCTGCAGCAACAGGTTCAGGATGTTAGGATGGGCTTTTTCGATCTCGTCGAGCAGGACCACGGCAAACGGCTGTTGGCGGATGGCCAGGAGCAGACTTTGCTGGTTTTGTCCGCCGGTTGCCAGCAAGCGGCTGACGTCCTCGGGGCGCTGATATTCGCTCATGTCCAAACGGATCATCTGCTGCTCCGACCCAAAATAGACTGCGGCCAGTGACCGGGCCAGTTCGGTTTTACCGACACCAGTTGGCCCCAGGAATAGGAAACTGCCCAATGGACGCTTGGGATTTGTTACGCCCGCTCGCCCGCGCCGCAGCGCCGCAGCAACGACATTAACGGCCCGCTTCTGGTTAATCATGCGTTCATGAATGCGGTCTTCCATATGGAGGAGCATGTCAGCCTCGGGGGCTTGGGCAGCAGCTACTTTAATGCCTTTTGTTTTTTCGATGGCGGTTTGCACACTGGCGGCTGTCATAATTTTACCGTTTTCAGCATAGGGCAAAGCTTGCTCCAGCAGGCTGAGTACCTTGCCTGGGTACGAGCGTTCCTGCATGAACTGGCCACTCAGCCGATATGCTTCCCTGACTGCCTCATAACTTACCAACGTGTTACTGCGGTGCTCAAGGTTGAGACCGATGTCCTCGGCGACTTTCATGGTTGCGGCTTCAGGTGGCTCACTGATAGTGATACTGGCAAAGCTGCTCGCCAGTGCTGAGCGCTGGGCTTGCAGTGATTGCCATTCGGCTGGCGTGAAGGCGGCTATAATTTTAATACTGCGGTTGCGCAAGATTGGCAGCAGCACTTGGCTCATGTCGAAGGCGCCCACGCCACTGCCAAAGAAGAGATTGGCATCATCCAGAAAGATGATTATATTGCCGGCAGTCGCGGCCTCACCGAAGAGGGTGAGCATCAGGTTCTCGAGATGATTCCCGCCACTATTCGACAGTATGAGTGAGGCATTTAAGGTGACAATTTTATAATACTGCAGGCGTTGGTCCTTGCCTTCTAGTAAGTATTCGGCCAACCCATTCACGAGCGTGGTCTTGCCGGTGCCCGCTGCGCCTACGAGTGCAACGCCGTTGCCCTGGGCCAAACTACTGGCAATGCCGGGCAGCAGGTCGTCATGCACCAGGTAGCCGACGGTGTGACCGGACTCGACGGCTTGGCTTATATTCTGTCCAAAATGCTCAAGCGTGGGTGTGAAGCCACTGGCCCAGTCACGCCCGATGCCACCAAAGTATGGCTTGGGTTGCCGGATGTACTGTAGCTGCCGGTCGAGCCAGTCCAGGGATTCCAGCACATCCTGCTGCCCCAGCTTGGATGCAACCAGCCACTCCTGAATGCCAGGCGTATTCAGGATGATAGCAGCCACAATAATCCCGGCATGAATTTCCGGTGTGCGGCGCATGGTTGTGAGCTTGACGCACTCCATCCATAGGGCCTGCATGTGGACAGGATCGGTACTGATGCTCGCTTTCTGCAGTTCGGGGTGCATCAGCAGACGATTGCATATAAATATGCCTTCTGGGCGGTTGGTGGCAATATCCCACATGGCTTGTGGATTGAGCGGCTCTTTCAACAAAGCTAACAATTCGGCTTCGATCACGTCGTCAGGTTGCTGCATGGGCTGACGGAACGGAATAGTTTTCAAGTCGTAGTGATGCCACAGGAGTAGGACGCTTAACAGTGACACGATACTCAGGCTGAAATAGCCCACCTTTTGCAGGTCGCCCAGCGTAAGCGCGTATATGGCTATAAGCACCAGGAGTGCCGCGACAAAAATCAGGAAGGTGCTCACCCCATTATTGAAGGTCTTGGCCAGCCGTGCTTTGCGCGCACGGTGACTTTGCAAATGCAGGCCGCCGTTATTCACGCTATAATCCCCGCGATAGCAAAGGCTACGATTGCCACTGGCAGCAATGGCCAGATGACCATCATGAGTAAGCCGCCAATAAACGCGCCGAGTGTTGCCGCCCCTGCAGCAACGAGGACGATGCTCCGTACGACAAACCCTACGAGCCGGGATACTAAATTATCCAGAGCGGCCTTAATTTTGGCATCTATCCCCCGCCCGCTGACGCTAATGATGCGCCGCCAAGGTGAGAAGAGCGTTTTTAAGAGCAGCGTGAGCGAGAACGCTCGTTCTATGCCGCTCGTCCAGGCACTTACCCGGTGTACCGTGGCCATCCAGCCGGGTCCGTACCACCAGCGTAGTAGTTCGACAAACATAACCCCCATTGTAACAGCTATAACCAGGTTGCGCACCGCACTGGTTGCCGTAGTGCCAACAAATCGAGGGTTTTGCTGCCTAAAAACCATAACCGCCGTGCTATAGTAAAAACAAAGCAAAATCAGGGGTACTATACGAAATAAAATGAGCTTAAACGGGGTCGTAAAGCGGTGTAAAGGGCGGGTTCTTCGTAACTGGCGCAAGGCTAGGCCTTTATTGCTGACGCTCGAGAAACACCTCTACCGAGCTATAGG
>DASPHS010000047.1:0-4202 GCA_035629475.1 Saccharimonadales bacterium (SeqCode) | reverse complement strand
TTAGGCTACACGTCACCATGAAGTACTGCCATCGCTGCGGTACTGAACTCCATCACAAGGGCCTGCACCACGTCTATGAATGCGCACAGGGGCACATTATTTACGCCAATGCCTCACCGGCGGTAGGGGCTATTCTGCTGAACGACAAGAACGAAGTGCTGATTATGGCGCGCGGCCAAGCTCCTGGTATTGGAGCGCTGACTATCCCCGGTGGTTTTTGTAATGGCGCCGAATCCATTGAAGACGGTTTATTCCGCGAGATATACGAAGAGACACGTATCACCCGCAAGCAGTATGGAGAGCTGACGTTCATAACCAGTGGCATCGACCACTACGACGCCGACCATCAGGTAGCACCAGTATCGGCAGTCATGTTCATGGCCCGTCTGCACGGGCAGGTAACGCCGGTACTCGACATCGAGAACCAGTGGTATACGTTTGTGCCGCTCAAGCAGATTGACCCCGAGGCTTTTTATTCGATTACCGTCCGGGCGGCTTTCCGAGCACTCCTGACGCACAAACCGCCAAAGCAACATCCGGCACTGCTGCCACCATTCAAGGAGTTATAATGCTGTCGTTGCATGTTGAAACGCATTTCTGCCGCCGGTGCGGTGCCGCGGTTACCGACAAGGGTGGCTACGCGTACGAATGCCCCCAGGGTCATACGACCTATGCCAACAATACGCCTTCGGCGGGCGTTATATTGCTTAACGATGCCAATGAAGTGCTGCTCATGAAGCGGAACATCGAACCCTTCCGGGGTACATACAATATTCCAGGTGGCATTTGTAATTTTGGGGAAGCAGCTGAGGCTGCCGCCGTGCGCGAAGTCGCCGAAGAGACGCGTATCCAGCGCGACCAATACGGCCCCTTGCAATACGTCTGTGCGGCGATTGACGCCTACCCGTACCAGGGCGAGGTGCTGCCTTCGCTGGCAATTGTCTTCACGGCACGACTGAACGGTGCAGTCGTGCCCCATATCGACAATGAAAGCCAGGCTGCCGATTTCCTGCCGCTGGCCAGCCTTGATATCGAGGCCATCCGCTTTCCGGCTATCCGACAGGCCCTGCAGCTCGTCCGCGACGGCTTGACACCGCAAGCATAAGCGGTATTATTAGAGTAATCGTGCGTCCATGCGGCGCGTGAAACAAAAAGTTACAAGACAAAAAGTATCACCGCCGCCGGGTGGGCGCGCACGAACAAAACACTACCTCATCAGGGGTGGTGTTTTTCCTTGATTGCTGTATTATCGTATAGATATGTTTACACGACTTCTCCGACCAGGCCCTCGTGTCGAGCACGGCCATCCTTCAGAGCGTACTGCGGGTGACATACGGGCTGCACGCATCGAAAGCCGTATAGCGTTTACGGGCTCTGTCGTTGGCGCGCTGGTTGCGGGGCAGACGCTATTGCCGCCAGGTGTTTCAGAAGCAATCAACGAAGCAACGATGCTCAGCTTTGCAACCGATAATCCAGCTGATTTATTTGCGACAGGCATACTCGTCAGTGCTGTAAGCTATTGGTCTGCCCGCCGGGCACAGCACAACGCCGATCCCGTTCGCTATGTCAACCATATCACCTTGCTGCAGGCCACAAGAGAGCGCTATGCTGGCGGCGACGTGCATACCATCACAGCACTGCGCCCATCATCGTGGCAGCCCGCCGAATATGCCACTGTACATACACCGATGCCATTTATAGATGGCGAAGTAGGTACTGCTGCTATACAATAGTAATCAAGAAGCAAACCGCCTAACACGAGGGATCGGCTATGATTAAATACTTTTACAAGAGCCTGCGCAGCCAGCAGGTCCAGGAACTTTCTGAGTACAAAAGGGGCTGTTGGGTGTACGTCGAAGCGCCCAGTCCTGAGGAAGTCGAGTACCTGACCGGTCGCTTCAAACTGGACCCCGGCCACATCTCTGACTCCCTCGACGAAGACGAAATGCCCCGTCTGGAAAAAGAGGACGACCAAACATACATCTTTGTGCGGTACGCCTACAAGAACGCCGAAGCCGAACTGGTAACGGTACCGCTGCTATTCGTGTTTAGCGATGACATTGTCATTACCATCTCGCTGGTGCACCTGCCACAGCTGGAGAAGTTTTTGCGCGGTAAGGTGCAGTTTGCTACCACCCAGCGCGCCAAATTGGTGCTGCAAATCCTCCACCAGATTGTTGAGCAGTACGATGCGTACATTAACAGTACCAGCAAGCAGATTAAGCTGATTCGTTCCCGGTTGCGTGGCCATGAAATCAGTAACCAGGACTTCATTGACTTCGTGCTCATCGAGGATGAGCTGAACGAGTTCCTGGCGGCCCTGATGCCTACCAATGCAACGTTGCGCCGTCTGCTGCGCGGGCGCTATATCCCGCTGTTCGAAGAAGACCAGGATATCATTGAAGACTTGCTGCTGAACAACGAACAGTCCATCGAGGCTTGTAACAGTAACATCAAGTCTATCGTGAACATCCGCGAAGCCTACAGCTCAATTAGCTCCAACAACCTGAACCGCACCATTAAGCGCCTGACTATCGCCACGGTGATGATTATGCTGCCAAGCATGTTCTTCAGCCTGTACGGTATGAACGTGCAGCTGCCAGGCCAGGAATACCTGTACGCCTTCCCAATCGTCGTCGGCGGTTCATTCCTCCTGACGCTCACCGTCTTTGCTGTAGCCCGCCGCAAACGCTTCTTCTAGCATGGCGCCTCCCTGGACGGCAGATTCTGAGCGTAAAAGATGCGGTCCGCAGTCACGGTACCGAAGTACCGCTCCTTTACGGTCCTCCTTTTCCATCTCAGACTCCGCTCGCCCAGGTAGCCGCCGCCCGCCTACCGTCATTCCGGACTGCGATCCGGAATCCAGTACTCTTTTCAAAACAGCCGTTATTTGATAAAATAACCCTTGTTAGGCCTTCGGCTATACGCAATTTTGGGGCTGTAGCTCAGTTGATTAGAGCGCTGCCATGGCATGGCAGAGGTCCAGGGTTTGAGTCCCTGTAGCTCCACCAAGAAAAAGACACCACCTAGTGGTGTCTTTTTCTTTAATTGAATCATTATAGTGCTTATGTTTAAATGTAAGGATGTACTACATTATTACATTTATGCTATAATGTACATAACTAAGCGAGGGTATAGTATGGAACGGGAAAAGCCAGTTAAAATCACATTAAGCGGTAAGTTAAGCTACCAAGACGATCTGACTGTTAATCAGGCGGCTCAAATTCTTGCTTTTATTGAGACGTCTGCCTCCATGGAAGTAAATACGCCCGCAACAGCAGCCAGATTGGCGCCACTACAGGCGACCACCGCAACTATACGCACAAGGTTAACACCCCGGGAAGCTCTTGAATCGTCAGGTGCAAAGACTAACCCAGAAAAGATCACTGCCTTTGCTTCTACGATGCTCGACGATAATCACGAAGGTACGTTCAGTCTCGAAGACATAAGATCACTATTCCAGAGGGCACGCGAAACTACGCCAAAGAACCTTAGTCGGGACTTTGAAAAAGTTATTCAAGTGGGTTGGGTGGACGAATCAGAAGATAATGGTAAATACTACCTAACCACGAAGGGTCTAGATGCTTTAGAGGCTGGCTTTAAAGCTCAAGGCTCTAAAAAAACCAGCGGTCGTACTGCTCGCAAATCTAGTCCCAAGGCAATAGCGACTCCAGAGGTATTCAAAAATGCCGGCGTGGATGAGCTTCCAACGACAATCGAAGGCTATCCTACGTATACAAAGCTTACTAATAATAAAGACCGTCTAATATGGGCTTTGTTACTTGCCAGTACACTCAAGATTAATAGCCTTAATAATCAAGAAATTGTCTGGCTAACGGATCACCTTGGCGTTGGCATACACGTTAACAACATGGGAGCCTCCTATTCCTATGCGCACAAAGCTGGACTTGTTAATCGATCAATTCAGGACGATAAAACTCGTTTGGTAATGCCTCAAGCTGGTGACTATCTTAAAAATCTATCATCGACCGCAGAAAAGTAAAAATGGAACACGATGAATTGGTGAATGAGCTGGCGAAGGCCATCGACCAGACTCTTGCTCAGCAGCTTGTGGCAGAGGCAATAGCCAATGAAGAGGCTTTTAAGCTTAGAAAATGGGGAAGTGCCGAGTTGAACGGTGGCCGTTTCGCAGAAGTAGCAGCTCGAATCATTTATTCAGTAGATTCAGGGAATGTAAATTT
>DASPHS010000046.1:0-17975 GCA_035629475.1 Saccharimonadales bacterium (SeqCode) | reverse complement strand
CTCTCGTACCGCAGGCTGAGATCGATGGTGATATGGGTGATTCACACATGTGGCTCCAGGCTCGTCTCATGAGCCAGGCACTTCGTAAGCTAACGGGCATCATCAACAAATCAAAAGCCACTGTCATCTTCATCAACCAGATCCGTATGAAGATTGGTGTGATGTTTGGTAACCCTGAAACGACTACCGGTGGTAACGCATTGAAATTCTACGCCTCAGTCCGTATGGACATCCGCCGTACTGGCCAAATTAAGGCTGGCGACCAGGTTATCGGTAACCGTACCCGTGTAAAGGTGGTCAAGAACAAGATTGCGCCGCCATTCCGTGAAGCCGAATTCGACATTATGTACAATGAAGGTATCAGCCGCAGTGGTGACATCCTCGATATCGCCGTTACCAAGGGTATCGTCGATAAGGCTGGCGCTTGGTTCGCGTATAACGACGGCAAAATCGGCCAGGGCCGTGAAGCTTCCAAGACGTACCTGAACGACAATCCGCAGGTCATGGAAGAAATTGCCAATAAGATCCGTGAAGCGGAAGTAGCCGCCAAGGCCGCAGCGGCCCCGAGCCGGAATGCTAAGGTCGCAGACAAGCCGGCAGCCCCCAAGACTGACGAATAGCTAAAGCAACAACTAACAGCCACCAGATAGGACGTATGACATATCCGCCGGTTATTATTGTGGATGACCACGACCGCCCCACTGGCGTGGCAATGTTGGCAGACGCATGGCGTGAGGGCCTTGTCCACCGTTCAGTGCTGGTGATGGTTGAGGACGGCCAGGGTAACATACTGCTCCAAAAGCGGAGCTTGCACATGCAGCTCTATCCTGGCCGCTGGGACAACTCGGCGGCAGGCCATGTGGACGAAGGTATGACCTACCATGATGCCGCTCTCCAGGAAGTTATTGAAGAGCTGGGCATAGCCCCCACGGGCTTAGCAGAAATCGGCTATTTGTATACCGATGATGTCTATGAGGGCCGTATTATGAAGCAGTTCCGCAAGGTATACCGTCTGAAATATACCCAAGGCACGCCGACGACTCAAGAAGAGCATGAGGTGACCGAGCTGCGTTGGTTCCCAATCGAAGAGGCCAAGCAGATGCTCGCCGCGCAGCCTGAGCTGTTTTCGGCTGGATTGCGGCACGTGCTGGAAAGATTGTATTAGCAGGGTCATGATGAAGATAACAAACATCAAACAGCAGGTTAAGCGTACCGACCGGTACTCGGTGTTTGTTGACGGCAAGTACTCGTTCAGCCTGAGCGAGAATGAACTGCTCAACCAACGTCTTGCCAGTGGCATGGAGCTCGATGAGCGGCAGCTGAAGGAACTAAAAGAAGCCTCGGGCAACGATAAGGCATACGGCAATGCCCTGCGGTACGTGGCAATGCGGCCCCGCAGCCAGTGGGAGCTCGAGGCCTACCTGAAGCGTAAAGGCGTGGAAGAGCCAGTAGCTGAGGTCATTATCGAACGGTTGCAGCGCGTGGGTCTGCTGGATGACTTGGCGTTCGCCCGGGCGTGGGTAGCGAACCGCCGGCTCCTCAAGGCAACCAGTGTGCGCAAACTCAAACTAGAGCTCAAACAGAAACGTTTGAGCGAAAGTATCATTGAGCAGGTCATGCGTGAGGATGAGACTGACGAGCGTGACGCGCTGCGGCAATTAGTCGCCAAAAAGCGTGGCCGCTACAGTGATGACATTAAATTGATGCAATATTTGGCTCGCCAGGGCTTTAAATATGACGACATCACCTCTGTTATGCACGAAAAAGACGATTAGCATAAGCGGTTTTTAGAGTCTGTTCGCTTGCGCTATACTGAATATAGCAGTAGTATGAATTTTTAAACGAAACATAGTAAAGGACGGCGCGATGCGTACTAATAGTGGTTTTGAAAAAGCTCAAACAACAAATGTTGAGGGGGCTCCTGAAGAACCAGCAGTACGTACATCGTATGCCGCCGTACTTGGCGCACAGCCGCGCATTGACCGTGACCGGACGGATGACTCTAATGATGCCCCGTTCCCCAACTGGGTGCTGCCAGCCGAGCAGCCTGCGGATGAAAAATCCCCAGATGTGGTAGCCAAAGAAGAAGAGGAAGCGGCCTGGGATGGCTATCTTGTCGCACGGCTTGGTGTCTGGGTTGCAGCCGCAGCGCGGAGTGAGGCGTATACAGCTTTTCTCGGCCGTGAACGAGCTCCTTTGGCGGCTATTGCCGATGAACCCTACCGCTTGGCATTAAACGGCTTGATGACTGCTCGGCGAGAGTTAGGCTTGGCAGAAGCACGTCACGCCGAAGCGATACAGGCTAGGCTGTCGCTCGAGCCCCAGCAGGCACACGAGTCGGCTGCAGCAGGTCCTGCACAATAATCTGTTTTTCGGTAATCTCCACGATCTGATTACGGTCGATGCCCAGATTCCCGCTGGTGATGTTCTTCAGTAGCGATTGGCTGACGTAGAGTTTCTGGATGTACATGGTCGTCGTTTCGGTGGCGAAGTCTGATACTTTGCCTAGTTTTTCTTTGCTGACAGTCACGACGGGTTTGCCGAGCAGGCTAAAGCGGATGTCCATCAATTCTTTCAGCCGCACCAGCTCTGAAGGCTCGGCCAGTACGTCCAGGTCGTTCACGATGAATCCCTGGGGGATGATGTCACGGATATCCTGGTAGAGCAGAATGACGGTGCGCCGGTCTATGTCCTGACAATAGAAGCCCTCAATTTTGAGGTTGTTGGGGTTTATGAGCGCTTCGGTGGCTGTGGCAACGGTGCCGCCTGCACGGAGGCTTAAGACAGGCCGGTTGAGAAGGCTTTCGCTCAGCTGTAACATACTGACAGTATACAGCGCTTGCACATATTCTGCCAAAGTGCTTGCGTTTGGCGGCAACGTTTCTTACTATCCCGGTCATGAAACGTCTACACCTACTGCTCGGACTACTTGGAGTTACTGGCCTGGCCGCCCTTGTTATGGCCGCAACACTTTTACCGGTATTTGCCGAAGAATCCACGCCATCTAATCCAAGCCAATCACTGGGTTTACCCGCACCGCACCGCATTGTCATTACCGAGGTACAGACCGGATTGGCCACTGCGGGCGACGAATTTGTAGAGTTGTACAATGCTGGCACCACCGCAATTGATATAACCGGGTGGCAGGTTCGGTATCAGAACGCAACTGCTGCCGCCTCGTCACTGGTCGCTACTATCGGCGGTGAGGGTCAGCAGCCAGTGCTGGAGCCGGGCGCTTACTATGTGTTGCATACCGCCACGGTGGTGGTGCCGGCCGGCACGCAGGGGCAGGTAGTCACTGCCAAGCTGTCAGCGGCCGATAAGACGGTCGGCTTGTTCGCTCCCGACCCTGCAACATGTCAGGCGCAGGTACGCGATGCAGTGGCCTGGGGCGATGCAGTTCACGGTGCAGGAGTGTCTGTCGCAAGCACCGTGACGGGTGATAAGTTGCTGTATCGCTATGTTGATCCGACGGGCGATTTTGCTGATAGCAACAACAATGCCAGTGATTTTGGAGTACAGGTAAGCGGCGCGACTGATAGCGCTGTCGTACTGCCGACGCCGGGGGCGGTAAATACCGTACCGCTCCCGGCAGGGCTCCAGTCGCTCTCCGGCCAGCCCGCCAAGCTAGCCGATGTCCGGATGGCGGGCTGTGCACTGCCAGAGGAGGAAGATCCTGAGGAGCCTGTACTGCCGCCGGCAGCTCCGGCCCCTGTGGCGCCACCCACTTCGCCGCCTGCCATCGTCCAGCCAGCGACGCCCGACGACAAAGCGGCCCCGGAGCCCAGCATACCCACCCGTAACAATGGCCTCTATGCCCCTCAGATTTCCGAAGTGCTGCCTAATCCGGCCAAGCCGCAAACTGATGCTGATGACGAATTTGTAGAGCTGTACAATTCCAATGCCGTGCCGTTTGAATTGAGCGGGTTTATCGTCGAGGCGGGCGCCAAAACCAAGAAGCGGTACGTATTCCCGCAGGGCACCCTGTTGGCTGCAAAGTCGTTCACTGCTTTCTATGCGAAAGATACCAACCTGACGCTTTCTAATACGCAGGGGCAGGTGTGGCTGCTTGATCCATTGCGCCGGACTATCGCCGCCTCGGAGTCGTATGCGGCAGCGAAGGATGGGCAGTCGTGGCTGACTGCCGATAATAAGTGGCAGTGGTCAACACGGCCGACGCCATCAGCCATCAATGTCTTGCAACCGCCGGCCGGACAAAAAGGCGCGAGCACCACAACGCGGGCGAATGCACCGGCCCCGGCCGTCAAAGGCGCCTCTAGCGGGGGCGCGGTACCCCAGGATGGGAATGCCGTGGCGCCAGCAGAAGATGCAGCAAAAGAGCAGGCCGGGTTTAACCCACTCCATCCAGCCATCCTTGCCATAACAGGGGTAGTTGCAGTATCATACGGTATATATGAGTACCGTACTGACCTGGCAAACAAATTCCATCAGTTCCGAGCAAACCGAGCAGCTCGCGCAGAAGCTCGGCGAGCATCTGCGGGGCGGTGAAGTTATTGAATTGGTTAGTGACTTGGGCGGTGGCAAGACCACCTTTACGCGTGGCTTAGTCCGGGGTGCTGGCAGTACAGACACTGTTGCGAGCCCGACGTTCACTATCAGTAAGATGTACCAGACGGCTACCTTCGAGATTCACCACTTTGATTTTTATCGCCTGCAAGAGGCCGGTATTGTCGCCGATGAGCTGGCAGAGGTAGCTGGCGACCCACAGACCGTCGTGATTGTGGAGTGGTCGGACGTCGTGCAGCACGTACTGCCCCAAGACCGGCTGACGCTGACTATCACGCAAACA
Source organism: Saccharimonadales bacterium (SeqCode) (assembly GCA_035629475.1). Classification (GTDB taxonomy): domain Bacteria; phylum Patescibacteriota; class Saccharimonadia; order Saccharimonadales; family UBA4665; genus JARIHD01. The sequence goes on along the minus strand of DASPHS010000046.1, from coordinate 13,165 downwards.
CCAGATGGTGAACGCGACCTGGTGTTTGCGGCCCCGGAATCCCTATTCTACTTACTGGAGGCGATGCAAAACTAATGCTCCTGCTTACTGTCCGCACCGATAAACCTGAGGCCGAACTAGGCCTGTTTGATGGTACCACCCAAGTCGCCTACGAGGTCTGGCACGCACACCGCGAACTATCAGTCACCATCCTGCTGAAGATAACTGATATCCTTCAGGCACAAAACAAGACGCTGCAAGACATAGATGGCATTGTCACCTATGCTGGCCCGGGCAGTTTCACGGGCCTGCGTATCGGTTTGACCGTAGCCAATACCTTGGCCTACAGCTTAGATGTGCCCATTGTGGGTATTACTGGCGAAGAAAACTGGTTGCAAAAGGGTATTGCCAAGCTGCAAGCCGATGGCGGCGATGCGCTGGCGCTCCCAGAATATGGCCGGCCGGTACATATTACTATCCAAAAGAAGTAGCAAAACGCCGCTCTTTTTGCGATGACGTTGCAGGCAGTGCTATTTATTGCAACATTTTTGCAATAAATACTGACGCTTGGTTGAATGAGGGGCATGAGAGAAATTGTAATCCCCACATCGCAATTAGAAGATAGCGCCGCCGAGTTCGGTTTGATGGCGAGTCGCCAGGCTGGAGACGCCCTCTACCAGCCCGACACGGCTATGCTGCCCAACCCAGGTTATGACCAGGCTGCTCGTGTACTACAGTTTGATGCTCGCCAACCAGTCCAGTACATCAGTCCCGTTGATGACCGGCTGAACCGGCTTGCCGGGCTGCGTGTGCTGGCTGCCGTCCAGACGAGAGACAGAAAAAGCGTGTATCTACCCGGCGTCATACTCCCGGACATCGGTGTAGTGCCGCGCATCGGTTGTCTGCAGGGTCCTGATATTGTGCAGCAGGGTGATGTGCGCGCGGTGGCTGCCAGGCCGCTCGAGGATCTGCAGCAAGTGTACCTTGAGCAGATGCTGGCAATGCACGGCAAGGGTGTTGGTGAGCACGCGCAGGGCACGCTGAATGTAGCTGATATCGGGCACGCAGCCCTCATCGCCTCGACGGGCAGTCATGCAGCGTCGGGTATCGAGAACAAGGTGCATGATTTTGTGGCACGCGGACTGTCTAAGAGTGTCGCCGACACGGGCGCGCTCAACGTGCAGGTTGGGCATACGGTGCGTCATATCCGTGAAGTAGTCCTGCCGGCACGGCAAGCTGCGCACCTGATTGTCGCCCGCCAGCACCAAATGCCCAGCAGCGCCCGCATGCCGGCCGCACAGTTGGCTGTGGGTGTAACGCTTGCTGCGGTTCGCTCCAAGCGAAGCAGCTACCCGCAGCCCGACATCGCTACCAATGTGCGGGCCATGGTGGGTGGCCGATAATATATGGAAGCGGCAGTACCCCAAGAAGTCTTTATGCTTGATGATACGTTCGACCAGCTGGTCGGTGCGGTCGCCGAAAAGCCTGACGACGAACTGGCAGTGGCCGCGCTTAAGGAACATTTTGCTGCCGTACACGAGAGCGGCGCAGTGAGTGAAGTGATGCAGATGGCCATGACACTCGGTGCCATGGCATGTATGGGACATGAACATCTTGCGGGTGTGGCAAATGAAATGGACGCCCTGTATGGTCCGCGGGAAGACCGGCACGCTCATAGTGACCACACACATAGCCACGACCACGATCTGCCAACCACGTCTGTCAAAGGGCGTAAAAAAGTATCCCGTAAGCAGGAGCGCACTACCTTGTCGAGTCTCTTGTTCAAGATGCTCGAGAATAGACGCGCATCAAAGAAGTCTTTGTAAGTAATATTGACCACACTCCTCGTGGCGTCGTATAGTTTTATACAAGGATTTGCCCTGATTTTCCAAAAAGCAATCCGTGTGACAAAAAACTCCATAAAAACTTACATTTTGATATTCAGACCCGCGGACGCGGCTAGAGAAGTGATAGCGATTGCCAATGCGTTCCGGTCTGCTTAGGTAGAAAGGATTATTCGTAATGCTAGAGATACTCGGAGGCATTGCTCTCCTGCTGATTGGATACGGCAGTAGCTTTGTTATACCCAACAAAAAACATCAGAACCAGTTGGCGGAGGCTGAAAAAGAAGTAGAAAAGGCCCGCAAAGACGCCACCAAGATTATCAATGATGCCCGGGACGAGGCTGCTACGATTGCCGACCAGACCCGTAAAGAAGAACAGACACGACGCCGCGAGTTCAAGGATATTGAACAGCGGCTCGTTTCGCGTGAAGAGACCCTGGATCGCAAGTTGGACGAGCTGGACAAGCGTACCGAACGACTGCGTAAATCAGAGTCAGAAGTTGAAGAACTGAAAGACGAAATCCGTGCTATTCGTGGCCGCCAGCAGGAAAAACTGGAAAAGATTGCCAAGCTGAGTAAGGATGAGGCGGCTGAAAAGCTCCTGCAGATGACCGAACGGGACATCAAGAACGACCTGACCGGCTTGATTTCCAAAATGCAGAACGAAGCTAAGGATAACGCCGAAGACCAGGCTGCATATATTATTGTGAGCGCCATGGAGCGCATGGCCTCCGAGGTAACTGCCGAGCGTACCGTCACCAGCGTCAAACTGGAAGACGAGGAAATGAAGGGCCGTATCATCGGGAAAGAGGGCCGTAACATTCAGGCCCTGCAGCGTGCGACCGGTGTCGACATCATGGTTGATGACACCCCTGGCTATGTTGTCCTGAGCAGCTTTGACCCCGTCCGCCGTGAAGTCGCCCGCCAGGCATTAGAATTGCTGATGAAAGACGGCCGTATTCACCCTGGGCGTATTGAAGAGGTGGTCGCTAAGGCTCAAAAGACCGTCGAGAAAGACATTGTGCGCGCCGGTGAAGACGCCGCCCGGGAAGTTGGCGTCATTGGTATTCCCAAGGAAATCCTGCACTTGCTGGGCGAGTTGCGCTACCGTACCAGCTATGGCCAGAATGTTCTGAAGCACAGCACTGAAATGGCACACATCGCCGGTATTATTGCCGAACAAGTGGGTGCCAACGTCAAGATTGCCAAGTATGCCGCCCTGGTGCATGACCTTGGCAAGGCACTGACCCACAAAATGGAGGGTAAGCACCATCATATCTCCGGTGAGATGCTCCGTAAATACGGTGCCCCTGAAGAAGTGGCAGTGGCCGCTGAACAGCACCACGATGACGTAGAGGCCACGACCGTAGAGTCACTGATCGTGCGTGTTGTGGACGCTATTAGCGCTGCCCGCCCTGGTGCACGCAACATTTCTGCAGAGAACTTCGTAGAACGCATGAAAGAACTCGAGAACGTAGCCAACAGCTTTGGTGGTATCGAGAAGTCTTATGCCATCAGCGCTGGCCGGGAAGTGCGCGTCTTTGTACGCCCACAGAATATTGATGACCTGGGTGCAATCAAACTGGCACGCGATATTGCCACCAAGATTGAAAGTACGATGCAGTACCCCGGCACCATCAAGGTGAACGTGATCCGCGAAACCCGCGCTATCGAATTCGCCAAATAGACCGCTTGCACTGCAGTGCAGCCTACCGCTGGGGTATCCCTCGGCGGTAGGCTTTGTTTTGTAATGCTTGACTGGGCGGCAAGACGTAGTTTAAAGTAGCTTTTTTGAAACAATATAAGGAGCATCGTGGCAGCATCTTGTGGGATGCCGCTTTTGTTTTTATTATGGCTACACAGACGACAACTAAAAATGTGGTGTTATTCGGTTCAAGCGTAGCTAACGGCCTCGGCGCCCCCAATCGCCGCGGCTGGGCCCAAAGCCTTGAATCACATTTGTACGACCTGAACCCGCACCCCCGACACAATAACGATACGACATTCAGTAACTTAGCGGTCATAGGCGATACGTCATATGACGTCGAAGAGGCCATCCGTAACGGTGAGGCGCATCGCCGCCGGCGCCCATTGGGTTGTGCGGCATTGTCGATTGTCGCGGTGGGCTCACAGGACGTCTGGAAAGATTTTAAGAATAAAGGGGAGGACCTCGATCTTGCTGGGTTTGCCGACCGCATGGGACGTATTGCCCTGCAGTTGTTTGACCAGGGTGATGTGCTGTATGTGGGCATCCCCACGCCGGATCTCCCCCGTATGACGGCAATGAGCGCCCGGTTCAGTGAGGTGACGCTGGCCGATGCCGCTGGAGCTATCCGTGAGTACGAACAGACTGCCGCGCGGGTTATGGCCCAGGCTGCTCCAGAAGGCAGGAGCTACCAGGCCGTACCATTATTTGACGCTTCTGTTGCCGCTGGACCGGCATACACGCATGCTCGGGATATGGTTCATCCCGCAGCCGAGGGCCACGAATGGATATACAACCAAGTAGTGCCGGTATTTGATGCGATGGTCGGTATTAAGGGCAGGGCATAGCGTACACCGGTTTCACTGCGGCCAGGTTTGCAAGGTATACTGATAGGAATGATTAAAGCGGTGTTATTTGATTTTGGTGGTGTGCTGAGCCAGGCGGGCAAGAAAGGTTTTATCCTTAAGACCGTTGCCGAGTTGCTGGGCCGACCGGAAGACCAGGTGGATATTGGCGACCTGCACTACATGATGCGCCGCGGCAAAGGGACTGACGAACAGTTTTTTGGTGAAATCAATCGGCGGTACAACGCACACCTCACCAAAGAGCTCTTTCTGGCGAATACACATGACTGTACGGTACCGTCCCAGGACGTATATGAGCTTGCCGCCCGGCTGCGTGCTCACGGTATTAAAACTGGTATTCTATCAAACGTCTTTGGCATGAGTGCGCAAGATTTGCGTGAGCGAGGATTTTATGACGGCTTTGACCCGATAGTGCTGTCCTGCGAGGAAGGTTATGCCAAGCCGGACCCTGAACTGTATGCAATCGGTGTTCAAAGGACAGGTGTAGCCGCCGATGAAATCCTGTTTGTAGACGATCAGAACAAGTGTCTGCCAGAAGCCAGGCGGCAGGGTATGCACACTATCCAGGCGCTATCTCCCGAGCAGATTGTGGCTGATGTCACGGCCTATATCAAAAGGCATAACCACATTGCAGTGTAGGGTATACTTGGAGTATATGGATAATCCACTGAGTAATTTGCAGAACCCACTGGACGGCATTAAAGACCAGGTTGGCAGCACCGTAGACGGTGTCGCCAGTCAGGTGGGCGATGCCGCCGATGGCGTTACGGACCTAGCCGATAACCTGGATACTATCATCGAAAACGGCATTCAAGTTGCCGAAGACAAGCTCGATGGTTTCTTGGACGGGCTCGACAGTTTTCTGGGTAAATTCTAGCCCCCCTACTCGGGATAATTGGCGTGCTGCCGGTGTGCCGGTATACTTAAAGGCATGCAAACCGAACTTGAAGCCAAATTCCTGAATGTCGACCATGACACTGTACGTGCTACGTTACGCGCGATGGGCGCCGTGTGTGAGCAACCAATGCGCACAATGACCCGGAAGGGGTTTGATTTTCCCGATAGCCGCTTACGCCATGATCGTAATGGCTGGGTGCGTGTCCGCGATGAGGGCGACAAGGTCACTATGAGCTATAAGCAGCTCGATGACCGGACGCTGGAGGGCACTAAAGAGGTATGCTTGACCGTCGACAGTTTTGAGCAGGCAGAAGCCTTCCTGCACGCCCTCGGCCTGCAGCATAACAATTACATGACGACCAAGCGGGAAAGCTGGCGCCTGGGGCACGTCGAAATCGAACTGGATGAGTGGCCTTGGACAAAGCCCTACGTGGAAATCGAGGCTGCAACCGAAGCAGAGCTGCAAGATGTAGCCGCCCAGTTAGGTCTCGACTGGAGCAAGGTACTGCACGGCAGCGTTGAGGTGGTGTATATGGCCGAGTACGATATAACCGAAGATGAGTTTAATAGCTGGCCGGAAATAACATTCACGCCCGTACCCGAATGGCTGGCAGCTAAACGAAAGGCGGACGCATGAATATTTTATACATTGGTGACATTATGGCCGAGCCAGGTATCAAGCTGGTGGAAAAAGTGTTGCCAGCCTTCCGCCGCGAGCATCACATTGACCTGGTAATCGCACAGGCCGAAAATGTATCAGATGGCAAGGGGCTGACGCAGGGCGACTTTTTGCGCCTCAAACTAGCCGGTGTGGACTTTTGTACTGGTGGCAACCACACCTTTACCAAAGAAGATATTTTTCCGCAGCTGAACGACCCGGCTCAGCCAGTCATTCGCCCAGCTAATTACCCGACGGGCACGCCAGGCCGTGGTTACAAATACGCACACACTGCAAAGGGCGATGTACTGGTGATAAGCCTGCTGGGAAAAATTGTCGGCAAGGATGCCGATAAGCCCATGGATAACCCCTTGAAAGTAGTGGACCAGATTCTGGAAACCGAGCGTGATACACCCAGGGTTGCAACGGTGGTGAACTTTCATGGTGATTTCAGCAGCGAGAAGCGCATGATCGGCTACTACCTGGATGGTCGCGTTTCGGTGGTGCTGGGTGACCACTGGCACGTGCAGTCAAATGACGGTGACATTCTGCCGAAAGGTACCGCACATATAACCGACGTTGGCATGTGCGGCTCCCTGGACTCTTCCTTGGGTGTGGAAATTACCGGACTGATCGCCCGCTGGCGCGACGGTACTACCAACCGCAACATCATTGAACACGAGGGACGCATGCAGTTTAATGCACTGTTGGTGGATGTGGACGAAGATACCGGCCTGGCACGTACCGTGCTAACAATCCGCCAGGTATACCCGGCGTAACCTAGTGGCGCACCACTTGCACGACCGCACCGGAGGCGGCGATTGCGGGGTCGTATACGGCTGATTTGTAGTTGTGGTAAGGGTCAATCTCCACTTCCACAAGCTGTGCGGTTAGTCGCAGCTGCGTGTCGGGCATTTTCTGCACCTCAGCTTGCTCTGCCGCCACAGCATTAAAAGGGCCGGCGCCGCAGTGATTGACCATTATTGCCGCACCACTTCTACAATTGCCTCACTGGCCGCTAATCGCGCGTCGTGGAAGGTAGTTTTGTAATCTACAATCCCTATGCCCACTTCGATAACGGGCGACATGAGCTGCAGCCGCGTCCCGGCCTGTTTCCGTAACGCCAGCGTCCGGAAGTTGTGTGCGTCATAAATATACCGACCCCCGCCCAGCCAGTCCGGGCTGTGGGTTGCAGCCACGGGGATACCCTGGTCCTCCAGGTTTTTCACAAAGTGAGCCGCAGGGGACATCGTGCCGTCCTGGTGGTCGGGTCGGCCCTTATACAGCATGGAGGGTCCAAAAGGGTGTTCCGTTGCCGCAATGAGCAGGCCATCGTCAGCAAGCTGGTTATACCAGTTGACGATTGAGCCCAAAGGACTATCCAGATAGTGCATCATTTCAATTGATGTTATGAGGTCCGGCTTGTCTGGTAACTGCACGGTTTCGGCATTGCCCTGCGCAAAGGCCGGTTTTGCCGTGGGGAGAGTAGTCCCCGGGTGTTCGCTTTCCAGGTAGGTCATTTCCTCATGGTTCAGCCCCTCGAGGCCGTAATCAAAGAGGTCTACGGCGGTCATGGCTACTTTGCCCGCCAGTTCAGGCATCATGGCAACCTGGCGCATGGTGAGCGCGCGGCCTGCGCCCATGTCCGCCCAATTAACCGGCCAGCATTTCATTCGGTACATGCCATCCAGTACTCCCTGCAGGGATACTCTCGGGGTGGTGCTGTACGGTCTTGCCAAGTGCGTCACGTCACTTGAGCGGGGATTGGGGTAGTCCTGTCCACGGAAAAGATACCGGTTATACTCCTCGAGCATCCGGCCTTGGAATTTTGAACTCTGTATCGGTGCCTGTTCTGCTGCCAACTGGCTCTGCAAGGACGCCTCAAAAGGAGCGCGCATCATGACGCTATTATGTCATATTTAGAGACTGTTTACAAATAGTGGCCTCTCTGTCCGGTGTTGGCTATGAATTAGTTGCGTGACAGCAGCATATACAGTATAATTACCCCAGTTAAAACACCTATCGGGGTGTGGCGCAGTTGGCTAGCGCGCGCGGTTTGGGACCGCGAGGTCGAAGGTTCGAGTCCTTTCACCCCGACCATGATTGAAATCATTAAAGCACTCTGTATGGAGTGCTTTTTTATATGACCGCTTCCAGGGTACGAGGTTAGCTTGGTATGATGGATGCAAATGGAAGAGCAAAGACACAAGGATCTGGTTGCCCGGTTGACCGAATTTGACGTACGGGGTGTGCCATTCCCCGAAGCCAAAGCCCAGTTGCTGAAAGAGGGCTATAGCGAGGCTGACATTACGCATGTTGTGTACAGTGCGCCCTTTGATGGCCGCGATAATCGCGTCAAGCCTTCGCCGACAGCACTGCAGCAGGCGCATGCCGACCATCCCCAGGCTGCCCAGCTGATGGCTGATGCATACCTGCAAGAGCAGGCGGCCAATGAACGCCGGAAAAAGGAGTTACGCCACATTACTACGCACGCGCCACATAGCCCCATGGAAGTGGGTGTCGTAGTGGCGGTCGTCGGCATGTTCCGAGGATTGTTGTCGCTCGTAAGGCGCAAGAAAAAGCACGCCGACCACAATGACGGACCGATTACGCGGTATTAGGCAAGCGCACGGACAAGCGCCACGACGGCAATGATAATCAGTGACAGCCAGCTGGCTATGAATAGGCCTATGAACACGAAAAACAGCAGACGGGCCTTGGCGGCTAACTCAGCGAGCTCGGTAACTTGGGGGTAGGTCTTGCGGCCGATATCGAACATATGGGATAAGGCTGGCCGTATGGCTTGTTTGCCGTGCTCACGGTAATTGCTCATGAGCTCCTTGGGGGTAACGGCGTAATCAGGGTTCAGTAATTGGCGCACCCGCTGGGCGAGTTTTGTCACCGTACGCTTGAGGCTGCGGCCCACTACGAACAGCAGCAGCCCAAAGGCTGCAATGTCAATCAGGAGCAGTAGCCACATGCTCATTGTTATGACGCCTGTCGGTGGAGCGTAGGCTTGGGGGTAGCTTTGGTCGGTACGTGGCTGTACTCTTTCCACCACTGCGTTTGTGGCAGTGAACCATCCTGTAGATGTACCACCTCACCCAAACGGGGAGTCAGCACGATACTGCCGTTGGCTGCGGCGGCCTTCAGAACGCGCTCCACGGGATCGGTCCAGTCATGCAAGGCGAGTACAAACGAACCCCAGTGCATGGGTATCATTTGCTTGCCACGGAGGTCCAGGTGAGCCTGGGCGGTCATTTCAGGCATCATGTGAATATTGGGCCAGCGCTCGTTGTATTGGCCGCATTCCAGCAGTGTCAGGTCAAAGGGACCGTACTTGTTGCCGATTTCTTTGAAGTGCGGGCCATAGCCAGTATCGCCGCTGAAAAAGACATTGGTAGTGCCATCATTAATGACCCACGATGCCCATAGGGTTGCAAAGCGGTCGGTCAGGGTGCGCCCGGAAAAGTGGCGGGAAGGAGTGCAGGCGAGCTTGATGCCATCTAGTTCTGCAGTCTGCCACCAATCAAGTTCAGTAATACGTTCCGGCAGTACACCCCAGCGTTCCAAGTGTGAGCCGATGCCCAGCGGCACAAAAAAGTGGCCAACGGCATAGCGCAGTTTGTGCACGGTGTCGTAGTCCAGGTGGTCATAGTGGTCATGCGAGATAATGACGGCATCGATGGGCGGCAACTCGTCGATATTGAGCGGCAATCCGGTCGTGAAGCGCTTCGGTCCGATAAGTTCAAACGGTGAAGCGGTCTTACCGAACATAGGGTCCAGCAGCATGGTCTTGCCCTTCATCTGCAGCATGAATGCTGAGTGGCCAAACCAGGTTATTTTGGCTTCATCACTCGGCTTGATAGCTGCTGCAGTGGGGTGGTTCGGGGTCAGAGCTTTATGTGGACGACGGTCAGGGTGCGAGCCAAGCTCGTCTTTTACCAAGCTCAGCATCTCGGTGGCGCTAATATGCATGGTTGTCGGCGTTTGGTTTACAAACTTACCTTTCACGAAGTTACGTGATGCCTGGTAGGCCTGTTTACGACGGCTGTTCGGGCGGGCACCAAAAGGAGCGTACATAGTAAGCAGCAGGTAGGCAGCGATCAGGACGGCAATAAGAAGGAGTATGTAAACAATCATTACAGCCATCATACCACCACAAGCTGGATGAAGGCGTAATTAATGGGCAGCGGCGCGGAATTGGGGCAGGCTGTAGTCAGGTAGCTCGTGGTCATGCTCGGCGAGTGCTGCATAGATGTCTGGATGCTGCCGGTGCCGTTCGTCCAGATCCAGGCCAAAACCGATTACAAAGGCGTCCGGGATGGTAAAGCCGGCCCAGTCAGCCTCGAAGGGGGTGGTTCGGGCTGGTGCTTTATCAAGGAGTACGGCAGTTGACAGTGAGGCTGCACCCAACGTGCCAAGATGTCTTGTGACCTGGCTGAGTGTGTTGCCAGTGTCGAGGATATCTTCGACGATAACCGTATGCACATTGTTATCCTGGGGTAGGGTGGGATACTGTAGCCATTTGAGCATGCCTGTTGACTGGTCGCCAGCGTAGCTTTTTACCCACATGGCGTCGGTCTGGATCTCAGCCGGGCCATCCGGTTGCGCGCCGAGCTCTTGAGCAAGGAGTTGGTGGAACGGGCGAGCGCCCTGGAGTACTGCCAATAGCCGCACGCGCTCACCCCGAAAATGCTGGGCCATATCAGCGGCCATATCACGGGTGCGCTCCTGAATTTGCGCGGCACTGATCCAGGGCGCAAAGCGGTGATTGCCATCGGTTATGAGCTGGGGCGCGCGGCTCATGCTTGCACCTCGTACTGATACAGTGTGCCGCTTAGGTAATTAGCAATAATCGGCTGATGGGGTGCAAAAAAGTTTTCTGGCAGCTGGTCCAAGGGGAAGTAGCGCCATTCCTCGCAGCATTCGGGTTCCATAAGCTGCGGTTCCCATTGCGGGTCCTTCAGTTCGAAGGTGGCATGAATGTAATGTTTGTCGGCGCTGTTGTCGACCAGGCTGGCTAACCGCAGTTCGCTCGGCGCAATATCCGCACCGAGCTCTTCTTTGGCTTCACGGCAGGCGGTCTCTACCATGCGTTCGTTGTATTCCAGGTGGCCGCCAGGCAGTGCCCAGGTGCCTGCGCCAAAGCAATTTTTGCGCAGACCGAGCAAGAGCATATCACCCTTGCGGATAAATAGTTCGCAGCCTATTAAGGTGTACGGGTTGTCAGTATCGCTCATATATAAATCCCCATAAGATATGTGACTATGCTAGCATGGCCCACCCATTATTGCGTGTTGTTTTTGTGTAAGATTTTCGGCGGAACAACTGCCAAAACAGCAGTATGATGCGTCTATAGGTAATGGTGGCCTGCCACGAAGGAGTCGTATGGTAAAGAAAGCAGCACTTATATACGGAGTAGTGTTTTTGCTGATCGGAATAGCTGGTTTTATCCCTGCACTGACACCAGACGATGACCACAGCATGCCGCTCCTCTTCGGCATTTTTATGGTGGGTGTGGTGCATAACATCATCCATCTGGGCTCAGGCCTGGCGGCGCTGTTCTCGGCGCAAAAAGACGAGTGGGCCCGTATGTACTTTCAGGTGTTCGGACTGGTATATGCACTCGTAACCATCATCGGCTTCGTGCAGGGTGACACCGTACTGGGGCTATTCCACGTGAACCTGGCCGACAACCTGTTGCACCTGTTCTTGGCGGTGACGATGCTGGGTATCGGCTTTGGGGCTAAGGATGACGATGACGTGCAGCCGGCAATAATTGGCTAGAATATTGTGCAATGGTAGGAGTGGTGAAATAATGGTCAGTACACTGACGGGGTGTAGCGCAGCTTGGTAGCGCGCAGCGTTCGGGACGCTGAGGTCGCAGGTTCAAATCCTGTCACCCCGACCAGCGTCGGTATTTGACAATTATTATCATTTGTTGTCGGTGGTATTATAATGGCCGCTACTCAGGGTGAGGGCAGTCAAGTTATGGATGGAGACCGCGTGGTCCTGGACTCAGAGGCCGACGGCGCAGAAGCCCCTGCTGGCTATGGTCGACAATTGGCCGGTGAGCTGGCTCCTCAAATCGATGACGAGAGAGGGTTAGTTATCAATGTACTGCGCAACAAGACCTTATGGGACATTGTTCGTCGCCGCACACCACAAGTAGGGCAAACATTCCAGTTCCGCAACGACCCACCTCAATACGTCTAATACTTCGTACAGTCGCTCAAAAGATATATCATCTGCGCGACCATGTAGCACATTGTATAGCCGGCCCTGCGCCGGCTTTTTTAAACAAACCGATAGCAACCGGGCAGGGTACCGCAGTACCGTTGATTGTCCGGTGTCACTTGCGGCATCATGAAGGGATAACAGACATAAGGGGGAGGGCCCACAATGATAAGATTCGCTCGTATTAAACGTAAGGCAGGGGCGGCATCGCTGGCATTCGTATTTGCTTTTGTTAGTGTTGTTACGCCATTGACGGGCCTGACGCAGCGGGCAGCGGCTGTCGCAGAGCCCGCGCCCGTTAACCTGCGCGCCCTGGTGGGCGGCAATAGCATCGGCCTGGTATGGAACCCGGCTCCAGGCAGCACGCCAACGCAGTACAAGGTCTACCGTAACGGCGTACTGCGGGCGACTGTTAACCCGGTGACTGATAATTTCAGCGGTACCACTCAACGGTATATTGATACAGGTGTCGTGGGCGGCACCCAGTACACGTATCAAATCGCGGCCATGAATGCCAGCTTTGAAGAGTCGCAGTGGAGCAGCTGGGCACAGGTAACTCAGCCGACAAATCCTGCACCCGTACCAACAATTACGCTCGACCCTAGTATTCCTGCCAGCCTGCTGCCGTTGATGAACAATGGTAAGGCTTTGCTGCAGGCATGGTACCCCAAGATCCACACCAAGCTTGGCAGCGTTGCTGGCGTGCCGACGTCATTTACTCTGGATACAGACCCATCACCGGCAATTGTTGCGCAGACACTCGGAACAACTATTACTGTTGGTGAAACATTCGCAACAAACAATGCCTCCAACGCAGCCCTCATAAACAATATGTTTATCCACGAGGCTACCCATGTCATCCAACAATACAGCGGCTTGCAATGGGCTGTCGAGGGGATAGCTGACTACGCATCTCGTTATATCTATGGTACGGACACGGCTTTGGCGATTAACACAAGCACGACCTCCTGGATGG
>DASPHS010000045.1:0-14554 GCA_035629475.1 Saccharimonadales bacterium (SeqCode) | reverse complement strand
GCTATAGGCAGAGTCCATAAGACCATCAAGCCCCATTACCGCAAGTCGCTTAAAGCGCTGCGTCGCGTATACAAACGCATGCATCATGCGGTTCATCGATTGCTCCGTCGGCTGCACACTCGGCTCCATCCCTATGTGCGGGTGGCTCGCCGCTTAGTCAGCCGCTGGTACCGGCGACTCCATCATCACCTCGCCCACCGCCCACATGAACATTTGCGTAGTCGTTGGAAGTGGTATGGCACATGGCATACACATCGGCTGCACGGCCGGGTGCACGGTGTGATTTTGGGTGTCGAGCTGGTGCTGGTTGCCGGTTTCTTTGTTAGTATGGTGCGCACAACACTGGCGCTCTCTGATGTGGCTGACAGTTGGACCTTTTCCCAGACAGATGATTACACGCCGAGCGCAGGCATTGAGCTGACCGGATCATCGGCCCGGTTGAAGGCCCAAAATTACCCCAATGATGGCAACACCGCTGCCCTGTTCCACCTGGACGAGTCCTCTGGGACGATTGCTGCAGATAGCTCTAGCAACGGTAATACAGCTGCCATTACGCAGGGTACGTTTGGCACTGGCAATCTGAACAATGGCCTTGACCTTAATGGGGCTACCTCGGAACTGCGTGCGCCTGATTCGCCTTCACTATCGCTCACCCAGCAGAACTCCCTAGAGGCCTGGACGAAGCTCCGCAACAATCTCTCTCCCGGGAGCGCCACCCAGCGCCAATCAATATTGGACAAGGGCGACTACCAGCTGTACTACGATAACGAAACCGGTAAGGTAACCTACGAATTAGCGAGTGACAGCGCAACGTCCTGGGCTCGCCCGGGCGGCAATGACAGCGCTGGCGGCTGGGACTTAAATGGTAAGCGCTCGGTCAATGCTACCGTTAAGATCGGCTCAGATATATATGTGGGCATTGGTGCCGACATTGGTGATGCCGAAGTGTGGAAGTGGAATGGTACAACGTGGTCGTTGATCGGTGGCGGCCCCGAGGTACTAGCTAACAGCTGGGAAGCACAGACGTACGAAGGCGTCTATGCGCTCGCCACTGATGGTGTGAATATATACGCCGGACTGGGTGCAAGTACTGGTGATGGTGAGGTTTGGCGCTATAACGGCACGGCATGGACCAAGATTGGTGGTGATGCGGTCAATGGCAGTTGGGGCTTGAGTACCTATGAATACGCCTACGCACTTGATTACTTTAATGGCACGCTCTATGCCGGATTAGGGTCTTCGGCGAATGACGCTGAGGTGTGGTCCTGGAACGGCACTACCTGGACCAAGATTGGTGGTGACAGTGTGAACGCCGGTTGGGTTGCGAACTACGAGCTGGTAGCCAGCCTGACAAATGATGGCACGAACTTATACGCCGGACTGGGTGCCAGCGCCGGTGACGGCGAGGTCTGGCGCTGGAATGGTACAGCGTGGACAAAAATAGGTGGCGATAGCGTGAATAGTGGCTGGGATAACACCATAGAAACAGTACGTACGCTGCGCTACCTCGGCTCCACCTTATACGCTGGGTTGGGTGACTCTGCGGGTGATGCCGAAGTCTGGGAGTGGAACGGCACTGCCTGGACTAAAGTGGGTGGTGATGCGCTCAGCGGCAGCTGGAACGGCACCAGTTATGAGCAGATAGGTTCCTTTGCCTATAACGGCGGCAAATTATACGTCGGGTTGGGGACCAGTGATGGTGATGGTGAGGTTTGGGAACTGAGCGCGGGTGCTTGGACCAAGATTGGCGGCGACGCCCTTGCGGGTAGCTGGGCTTCTGCTTCTGGTGACACCGTAAATACCCTTACCTTCAGTGAGGGTATTCTGTACGCCGGCCTCTATGACACTAACAACGGTGGCTCGGGTTGGATGTACAGCTGGGATGGCACAAACTGGACATTGCAGGGTGGTAATTACGTGAATAAAAGTTGGGGCTATTCCGGTGCAGGTTCTGTGCAGGTTATGCAGCATGTCGGACAGTATATGTACGCTGGCATGGGTTCAGCTGCTGGCTCTGCACTGGTATGGCGCTATGACGGATCGCGTTGGGAACTGATTGGTGGCCAAGGCGTGAATGGCAGCTGGGCGCCGAATGCCTATGAGCAAGTAATGAGCATGGCAAGCTATGGCGGCAAATTATATGTTGGTTTGGGTGCTTCGGCCAATGACGCCGAAGTGTGGGAATGGAATGGTACCACCTGGACAAAAATAGGTGGTGACAGTGTAAATGCTGGGTGGGGCGCAAGCTATGAAGAAGTCAGCGCCCTCGCCTCCCACGGCGGCTACCTGTACGCCGGCCTTGGTGCTTCGGCCAATGACGCCGAAGTGTGGCGCTACGAGGGCACTACCTGGACCAGGATTGGTGGTGACAGTGTAAACAGTGGCTGGACGACTAACTTTGAGCGCGTGAGTGCCTTTGCGCTGTTTGAGGGCAGACTTGTTGCCGGACTGGGTGCCAGCGCCGGTGACGGTGAGGTGTGGCAGTGGAGCGGGTCAGCCTGGACGCGAATCGGTGGCGACGGGGTCAATAGCAGCTGGGCCAATACCACCTATGAGCAAGTTGAAACAATCGTTCCCTATAATGGCAAACTGTATGTCGGATTAGGGGCAAGCACCGATGACGCCGAAGTGTGGGAATGGAACGGCACCACCTGGACCAAAGTTGGTGGTGATGATGTGGGCGGTAGCTGGGCAAGCGGTACCTACGAACGGGTCAAATCACTAGTAGTTTATAATGGTGACCTCTATGCTGGTTTGGGTAATACTGCCGGTGACGGTGAGGTCTGGCAGTGGAATGGTACTGCTTGGACACGGATTGCCGGCAATGCTATCAATGCCGGCTGGGGAGCTTCGATTGAGCAAGTCGAATCATTTAGTGTCTTCCAGGGTAAACTGTATGCCGGCTTAGGCAATACAGCCAACGCTGACGCCTATGTGTATTCCTGGGGAAATAATGCCTACCTGCAGTCCACGCAAAGTACATTCGATACCCAATGGCACCACATTGCCGCCACGTATGATGGGGCAACAATGAAATTGTATATAGACGGGGTGCTCAACAGTTCGGCCGCCGCAAACATATCGATGCCTGATGGCTCCCGGCCGTTGCTTATTGGCCGGGGGTATGGCAGCCGTGAATCCGGCAAAGCTGCCGCCGCCCTGGACGGCCAGCTTGATGAGATACGGATTAGCACCAGTGCCCGCACAACATTTACCTCCAAGCCGTATCCTCTGGAACCACAGACGATCAGCCTGGCTACCGCCGCCCGCAAGAGCGGTATTTGGCACTGGGATGCTTTCGCTGATAGCCAGGCGGCCAATGGCGGATTGATAACTTATCGGCTATCTGATGATAACGGCACGACCTGGAAATACTGGGATGGTAACGGCTGGGTGCTGTCAGCGAGTGTCAGTGATGCTAACCCCGTGGCGGACGTCAGTGCTCATATCGCCACTTTCCCTGTTACGTTTAGTGGTTTGATGTGGCAGGCCGTTCTGGACGGCAATGGTCACCAGCAAGTAACGCTCCAGAGCGTGGCGCTCGACTCCACCAGTGATACGGTGGCGCCTTCTGTGGCCGGCATGACCATCAGCGCCGCAAAAGTAGCCAATGGCTCAGCGCTGGCCGATAACGGATGGACCAACGGCAGCTCACCTGCCTTTACCTGGAATGCCGCTACCGATGCTGATGCAGGTATAAAGGGCTACTGTGCCTATTTGGGTCATGACGCCACTGCTGACCCTATTTCCACCAAGGGCATGCTGGGAACCAGCCCGCTGAACCCCGGTAGTCAATGTCAGTTCCTGATTGGCAATGCGGCCCTCGATCTGGCTGACTCCAGTATGCTCAGCCAACAGTTGACCACCAGCAGTACGCCCTACTACTTGCGCATTAAGGCCATAGACAACGCTGGCAATGTATCGGACACGACCCGGCAATTCCGATTCCGATTTGATAACACCCTTCCTGCGAACCCCGGCTTTATTACATCGCCTTCCGGCTTTGTAAATGATAAGGCCGTCACGCTGTCCTGGCCGACTGCCGGTGGCGCGGCGCCCAGTGATGCCAATGCCGGTTTGGCTGGGCTGCAGTATCGAATCGGCAGTACCGGCACCTGGTATGGCGATAGTCACACCGGTACGGGTGATGTGAATGACCTGCTCGCCAATGACGGCTCCTACACCACGCAGCCGACGCCTGACTTTGACGACATGGTTGAAGGCATCAATACCGTATATTTCCGGGTGTGGGATAATGCCGGCAACGTTACGACCTCGTACGTCACGGGCGCGCTGAAAATTAATACCGCCGGTGCACCTTCTGAGCCGCAGAATATTACCGCCACTCCACCAACAAACAGCACGAACAGCTTTGCTTTTAGTTGGGATGCACCGACGACATTTGTTGGCAGTCAAAGCGCCCTAACCTATTGCTATAGCTTCAATGTAGTACCCTCGGCGACGAACTGTACCTTTACCAGTCCTGGCGTGACCAGCTTGGGTGCGGGGCCATATGCCACACAGCCGGGCAGTAACACTATCTATATGGTCGCCAAGGACGAATCAGGCAACATTAACTATGAAAGTTACGGCTCAGCCACCTTTACAGCCAACACCCCCGCTCCAGGTATGCCACTCAACCTGGATATTGTGGATGTTTCCATCAAGGCTACTAATAATTGGCGGCTGGCCCTCACCTGGGATGAACCGACATTTGCTGGCGCCGGTATTGCTACCTACAAGGTGTATCGCTCTACTGATAACGCCACGTACAGCTTGGTCGGCTCCAGTTCCAGTACAACCTACATCGACGCCGGCCTAACCCAGCAAGAGTACTCCTACCGCATGCGGGCCTGTGACAGTACCAACAATTGCGGTGCTATGAGCAGTAGTGTGAGTGACACGCCGACCGGTAAATTCACCAACCCGGCCGCCATGGTTGCCGAGCCGACAGTAACCGACGTCACCACCAAGAAAGCAACGGTGCGCTGGAGTACTGACCGCGCCAGCGACTCTAAGATAGCCATCGGTACCACAAGTGGCCGCTACAGTAGCTCAGAAATATCCAGCTCACAGCAGGTCAGCGCCCACCAAATAGACCTCGATAATCTGGCAGCCGGTACGACGTACTACATTGTGGCCAAGTGGACTGACGAAGATGGCAACACCGGCACCAGCCAGGAGTACAGCTTTACCACCGCGCCACCACCCAGCCTGAAGGAAATTACGACACTCCAGGTTGGCCTGACCGACGCTACCCTGCAGTTCAGCTCCAAGAATGCTACCCGAGTAGCCGTGTACTATGGTAAGTCCGAGGGCTTCGGTGGCCTCAAAACCATTAACACCTCGACGGCGGAATCAACCTATAATGTCGAGCTGATTGGGTTAGACGATGGTGCGAAATACTTCTATCAGCTTGTTTCTTATGACGCCGAAAACAATGCCTACAGCGGCAGTGTGTTCTCGTTCAATACGGTTCCCCGCCCCCGCATCAGCAATCTGACGTTCCAGCCGGTTCCGGGCGAGCCAACAAGTACCCAAAAGGTTACCTGGACGACGAACGTGCCCTCTACGAGTACCGTAAGCTACGGTATTGTCGGTACGCCTGGTCATGATTCGCAGAACTCACAGATGACGCTCAACCACGAAATTACGATCCGTGACTTAGAGGATGACAGTCAGTACTTCTTGGTGGCCCAGTCGCGCGATGCTGATGGCAACCTGGCGGTATCTGAACGACAGGTCTTCCATACGGCGCTCGACACTCGCCCACCCAAGATCAGCAATATTACCGTTGAAGCCTCTATCCGTGGCAGTGGTTCTGAAGCGAGGGGTCAGGTTGTCGTATCCTGGACCACTGACGAACCTGCTACGAGCCAGGTTGCGTATGCCGAGGGGTCTGACGTGCAGGTCTTTAATAGCCGTACTGCCGAAGATAGCGCCCTGTCATTCGAGCACATTGTCATTGTGTCTGACCTGCCGACCTCCAAGGTATATAGCATCCAGCCGGTCTCTGCCGACAAATCCGGCAACGATGGTGTTGGTGAAATACAGTCAGCTATTATCGGGCGGGCCTCAGATAATGTCCTGACCATCGTCCTGACAACGTTAAAGAATGTATTCGGATTCTAATATGGCACAGAGAGTTATTGTTAAGGCAACAAATATAACCCAGGAATTCCAGATTGGTGACGAGATGGTCCGGCCGCTGCAGGACGCCAGCTTTGAGCTGTTGGAAAGTAGCTTTAATATTGTGTACGGCCCGTCAGGCAGCGGTAAATCGACCCTCTTGAACATTTTGACTGGCATGCAACGGCCAACCACCGGCACCATTACCTTTGATGACCACGAGGTATACAATCTTTCTCCTGACGAACTGGCATTTTTCCGGGCTACCCGTTTGGGTATCGTGTATCAGACAAATTACTGGGTCAAAAGTTTAAATGCTATCGAAAATGTTTCCGTGCCGCTATATTTCTTGGGTTATTCGCGCAGTGGAGCGCTGGCTGCCGCACAGTTTGCACTGGAGCAGGTCAACATGGGTGCCTACGCTAAGAAGTATCCGGTGCTCCTGTCCGGTGGTGAGCAGCAGCGTATTGCTATGGCCCGTGCGCTCGTCAGCAGTCCTCTGTTTATTATTGCCGATGAACCGACCGGCAGCCTGGACAGTACGAACGGTGACATGATTATGAACCTGTTGCGCTCGGCACAAACCGACAACAAACGTACGATTATTCTCGTGACCCACAACATGGAGTACCTGCCCTTGGCTGACCACTTGCTCCACATTCAGGATGGACACGTGACCGAGCTGCAGCATGAGTCTATCCAGAAAGCCACTGACGAATTGTTTAATCAAATGCGTGAACGCATTGACCGCTTGTCGGCTACAAGGAAACGCACATGAAATTGCCTTTTAAACTGCCGCGGAACCCAGCAGCCCGCAACATGAACGCCATTCCTATGCGCGTGCTGACCTATATAGCCTGGAGGAACCTCATGCACAAAAAGCTGCGGGCATTCCTGACTATTTTCGGCGTCGTCATTGGCATCGGTGCTATTTTCTTCCTATTGTCATTTGGTATTGGCCTGCAGCGGTTGGTGACCAGCCAGGTAATCGGTGACCAGTCATTGAAGTCAATCGAAGTCACCACGACCAACTCCAAAATTATCCGCCTTGATCGTGCTACCTATGAGCGTATTCGTGCCCTGCCCCACGTGGTGCAGGTGGGCGCTTCATATTCGTACGCCGGCAGTCTCAAGATGCAAGGTAGTGAAGTAGACAGCATTGTCTATGGCGTGAATCCCAGCTATCAGGAGCTAGCCAATTTGGATCCGAGTATCGGGCGGCGCCTTACCGATACTGACAATAAGGTCGTTGTTGCCAACCGTGCAGCGCTGCAGGCCATGGGTATTGAAGCCAGTGACTCCAAAAAAGCCATGGGTAAAAAGGTAACAATCCGCATCCCGCTGCAGAATGCCAGTTCTACTGGCAAAACAGAAATAAGCGGTGAATTTGAAATTGTCGGGATGTTACCTACAGGCTCAGGTAGTGAAGTATTCCTGCCAAATCATGTCTTTGAAATCGCCGGTGTGAATGTCTATAATCAGCTCAAATTGGAGGCCGATGACAGCAGCAGCGTGGCCGGCTTACGCAAGCAGATTGAAAGCTTGGGCTTCACCACAACCTCACCGATTGATACCATTGACCAAATTAACGAAATCTTTAAGTTCTTTAATATTATCCTCGTGGGCTTTGGCGCTATCGGCATGATTGTATCGGTACTGGGAATGTTTAACACGTTGACCATTTCCCTACTGGAACGAACTCGTGAAATCGGCCTTATGAAAGCTCTTGGGGGCCGCAACCGTGATATGCGCAAGCTGTTTGTTTTTGAGGCACTCCTCCTATCGGTATTCGGTGCTATTATCGGTATTATTCTGGCGACAGGCATGGGGCAAGTTATAAATGCCATCATGAATAATTTTGCCTCCCGCCGAGGTGTATCGGAAGGTTTTAACCTGTTTGCCACCCCGCCAGAGCTGGTGCTGGGAACTATCGGATTTATGGCGCTGGTGGGGCTGGCGGTGGTTTATTTCCCGGCGCGCAGGGCAGAAAAAATCAACCCTATCGACGCCCTCCGGCGGGAGTAGGACAACCACACCCGGCACATCTTGGGCGGATAAGTCCGGTTCGCGCGCACCGTACCGCAGTACGGCTTGCTTACGATCCTCCTCCTCCATCCCAAGCTGCACTCAGGGGTGGTCGTCCTCAGCACGCGGTAGTGGATATATGCGGTTTGTTGAAGATTTTAGGTGTTGCGGGGGTGGTCGTTGTTGTTGCTCGAGGCGAGGCGGGTGATGAGGACGAAGGTTATGGCGCCGAAGATGGCGAAGGTCAGGCCGTCGGCTTGGCTGTCGTAGGCGGCTATGCCGGGGTTGAGGGCGAGGCCGCTGAGGCCACCGGTTAGGCCACCAAAAATGCCTGCTAACACGAATGCTAGACCTTGCTTAGTATGGACAGATAGGCCATGGAGTATGGTGGCTACCCATCCGACGATGGCACCAAAAAGAATCCAAAATATAAACTGGAGCATAGTTGTAATAAGTGCGACCTATGGCTGAGGGCCATAGGTCGGATATCCTGTTTAAGTTATGACTTAAAGAGGTTGATCAACATTGATTAGAGCGATGAGTCAATAAAGCGGTCGATGTCTGGGTGCTGTGATGACTTGCGCTTCAAGAAACCGTTGATTTTGTCTTGTAGCTCGTATTCGTTCTTGATCATGGTGATCTCCTTCCTTATGTTTTCCCCCTGATACCTTCTATCTTATGCTTATGGGCTTGGAATATCCGTAAAATATAGCAACAAAAATCTGTAATAATTCTTACAGTAATAGGGGCGGCTGTTCGGTATCCTAAATACGTAATGCTGGGTCTTTCAGACAGCAAAAGACGCAGATAGGTGAGAATAATAAAACCGACCTTGAAATCTACTGGTACCTGGATCAAATCCCACGCCAAGCTCCACACAGTGGTGGCTGTTTTAGTATTGTTGTCGGGTTTGGGGGCTACCCTGTACTACTGGCATAACCTGCGCGAAAGCGTCCGCACCGACATGGACATTGCCTATACGCGGCAGGTACGGACATTGGGCAGCGTGCTATCGGCTCGCATTCAGTTATATGAAAACTTTCTCCGCGGCAGCTCCGGCCTGTTTACTATCCAGGGCACTACTACACAGCAGGACTGGGACACGTACCACCAACCTTATGAAATCCGCAAAAACTATCCTGACATTCAGGGTATAGGTGTCAGTCGTTACCTGCACAAAGACGAAGTAGGCGCTTTTTTGGAGCGACGTTATGCGCAGGGCGACACTGACTACAAGATCTTCCCCGAGGGCGACCGCGAGGTATATGTGCCAGTTACTTTTAATGCCCAGTATGCCGGTAATAATGGTAAGAGCCGCGGCTATGACGGCTACACCGATCCCGAACGACGCAAGGCGATGGATGAGGCTGTTACGACTGGTCAGCCCACCATGTCCGGTGTCGTGCAGCTGGTGAGTGAATCTCGCGGTGAGCGCTCATCGTTTATTCTGTATCAGCCACTGTATGGCACCGGTCAGCCGCACGATACCCTTGAGCAGCGCAAGGCGTCACTACTCGGTTTTACATATATCACCGTTGATATTCAGACATTGTTTGACGAGGTTATCAAAGATAGCCAGAGCCCCTACATCGGTATTAGCATATACGATGACGAGAGTGGCAAGCTTGCCTATCAAAGCGGTAACTTCACGGCTATTAGTCAACAGAAAGGAACGCAGACAAATAGTTCCGATACGTCACTGTACGGCCATAAGTGGCGTATTGTGTTCGCAGCATCACCGGAAATCATTTCTTCCCGGGAACGGCAGCTGCCCGACCAGGCACTGTGGCGCGGTTTGCTGACCTGTATATTTTTTGCCGGACTGGTCTGGTATCTTATCACTGACCGCGAGCGTAAGTATGCCCGCCAAAAGCAACAGGAAGTGCAGACTGCCAAGGATGACTTGCTCTCATTGGCCTCGCATCAGTTACGTACCCCGGCAACTGTGGTTAAGCAATATGTCGGTATGCTCCTGCAGGGGTATGGTGGTAAGCTGACGGGCCAGCAAGTCGACATGCTGGAAAACGCCTACGAAAGTAATGAGCGGCAGCTGGAAATTATTAACCAGCTGCTCTATGTTGCCCGCCTGGACGCCGGCCGCATAACCCTGCACAAAGAAAAAGTTGATGTGAATAAACTGCTGCGGGCTGTCGCCAAAGACCAGTCTGAGGCTATCAAACTGCGTCACCATAAGATACGTTTTGAATTGCCCAAGCGCCCGCTTATGGGTATGCTCGACCCGCACTACATACGCATGGTAGTAGAGAACCTACTGACGAATGCCATCAAATATACACCCGAAGGTGGCATCATCACCCTGAGCTTGACCCGTTTGGATAACGAAATTGAGATAAAGGTGACTGACACTGGTGTGGGCATCAGCCCCGACGTACAAACGAACGTATTTGATAAGTTTACGCGTGTCGAAAATGAGCTCTCTACCGACGTTAACGGAAGCGGTGTCGGACTGTATCTTACCCAACAGATAGTGCAGTTGCATGGTGGACGGATTGAAGTGCAGTCAGAATTGGGTAAGGGCTCAGCGTTTATCGTGCACCTGCCCCGTGCTGCGAAGCTGCGGAAGCAGCCAAAGGAATAACCTGTCGCCAGCTACCCCTGTAGACTTATGACCCGGTAAGGCATACACTATAAGAAGTAATGAAAAGCCGCATACTCATTATCGAAGACGAAAAACCCCTACGCGAAGCGTTTGCTTTTCTGTTGGAAAGTGAGGGGTATGTGGTGGAACTGGCCGAAAACGGCAAGGTCGGATTGGATAAGCTTGCTGTGTTCAAGCCCGACCTCGTGCTGTTGGATATGTTGATGCCAGTCATGAACGGCCAGGAGTTTCTGAAGGAAGCAAACCTGCAGGCAGCGCCGACCATCAAGACGCTGATGCTCAGCAACCTTTCGGATCCCATTACCCTCGACGATGCCCATGTCTACGGGGTGACTGACTCAGTCTTAAAGGCCGATCTGTCACCTGCCGAGCTGGCCGCCAAAATAAAAAAGCTATTGGCTATTTAAACATAATTTTGTATAAAGAGAGTTACTATGGCAAAAGTATTGATTGTAGAAGATGAAAAACCTTTGAGCACAGCCTATAAGACCATTTTGGAAAAGCATGGTTTTGAGGCCTTGGTTGCCACGAATGGCGAAGAAGCCCTGGAAGTTATTGAGACTACCAAGCCCGACCTTATTTTATTAGATATGATGATGCCCAAGATGAACGGCCTGGAGTTCCTCCGTCGGCTGCAGGGCAAATTCCCTGCTGACAAGGTGATCGTATTCAGTAACCAGGATAGCCAGGAAGATATCGATGAAGCCTTCAAGCTGGGCGCTAACCGTTATTTGCTGAAGTCTTGGGCAGCGCCGCAAGACCTCGTTAAAGTAGTGCAAGACACTATTTAGGTAGTTAGTATAGTATGGATACTCCACTCACACACCTGACTGATTTACTGAACGCGTATTCATTGCGCAAATTCAAAAAAGGCCAAACTGTTTTATTCCAGGGTGAGGTACCCCGTTACGCGTATGTTATTAAATCCGGCACGGTAAAGACCTACAACATCTCCCCTTTAGGCGAAGAACAGCTGATTTCACTCAGCTCTGACTATGACATTTTGCCTGAGGCATGGTTCCTTGGTGAGGCATCGGTCGCCTACTACTTTTATGAAGCCTTTACCGACTGTACCGTCTATGCGATCCCGCGTGAAGAACTGATTAAAAAAGTGAATGACAGCCCGGCATTCGCCCATCACCTGCTGCAGCGCTTTATGCGCCTGTACGTTGGTTCCAGCGTCCACATTAACGCCTTGGAGCAACCCCGCTCCCGCGACAAGCTGGTACACCTGCTGCACTACCTGATGCTGCGTTTTGGTGAAGATGCTGGCAAGGACAAGGTAACCCTGAGTCTGCGCCTTACCCACCAAACCCTGGCTAACATGCTGGGTGTAACCCGTGAGACGATTGCTACCGAGCTGTCCCGGCTGCGCCGAGAAAAAGTAATCAGCTATAAACAGCAGACCTACATTATCAACAAGCCACAGCTATTACAGCTGCGCAACGATGATGAGAACCTGATACCTTCTTTGTAATAAAGGGTAAGGTTAGCCAGAGAAAAACAAGAGACGGTGTTGCCAATTCGGCAACACCGTCTTACTATTTGGGTAATGGAAGCGTTCGCACACTTTGTTGAACAGCTAGCTGAGCGCGTGCCGCTTGAGCTGTTTGTGCTGGTCGGTACATTTCTGGAGGAAGTTATTTCGCCCCTCCCCTCCTTTATTGTTCTCGTCCCTGCCGGCGCAGTGGCGCAGGTGCAGGGTATGCCGCTGTGGTATATAGGCGTCCTGGCGCTCCTGTCGGCCGTAGGACGCGTTGCGGGCGCTATTATCCTCTACTGGCTGGCTGACAGGTTTGAAGACGCTGTATTTGGCCGTAGGCGCTTGTTTGGCTTTTCACATAAAGAAGTTGAGCGCTTTGGTCGTCGCCTTGGCCGGTCTGGGAGGCGCAGCTGGTTTTTGCTATTTACCATGCACGCATTGCCAATATTTCCTACGGCACTCCTGTCATTGGCCTGCGGTTTTGTGAAGGTGCCGTACCGCATGTTTTTGACGACTACCTTTTTCGGCACGATAGTAAACGCAGTTATTTATATGGGCATTGGCTATGCTGGCATTATGGCTGCCGGCTTGCTTGATGGATTGGAGTTGGCCGGCCAAATTATAACTGCCCTATTACTCGTAGTCCTGCTGGTATGGCTGTTCCGGCGCCATCGTCGCAAGTAGTATAAAAAAGAGCCACATTACTGTGGCTCTTTGTTCCGCTTAGCGGAAGAGATTGAGAACGAAGTTCACGACGTTGTTGTCGCCGCTAACATCGAGATCTATGCTTACGTTTGCGGTGTTGCCACCGTATCCGCTTGACATCTGCGCACTGCCGGTTTGGGCCGCAGCTATTCCGGTCGTGCCAATGATTGCCGTTGCGGCAAGGGCAGCGAAGCCGAGTACTAGCTTGTTGGACTTACCGCGGCTTGTTGACCCGAGGGCTGTCTTCAAACTCATAGGCGCTCTCCTTGTGATGTTTAATAATGAATAATAGTAGTACGGCCGAGGCTGCCAAGTGGCTTATCCAGCGTACTACAACCTACCATTCTGGTGTGTCGGCCATGCTGTTAGCTGTAAGATATATTACAACTTATGCTTACCCTACGCAAAATACAACAAAATTGCTGCTTTACTGTGTACAACTACTTATGACGCTTGGCAAATCGTTGCGGCCCCCGGTCTTTCAGGAGTAGTGATTGCTGTTCCCTTACCTCTCGGGCGGCCCCGATGATGCCGAATAGCAGCAGTAGAAATGCATAGCTGGCAAAGTTGTGCGCCGCGGTTGTGTTGTGTTGTGTTACAAGTAGCAGAATGGTCGTGAGGATGGAAAGCCCTGCCAGCAAGAACGTTACCCTGCTCTCGGTGCGTATGATGATACTTATAAGCCCATAGACAATGGTAAGCCCCTGCCCGATCAGTACGGACTGCGAGGCGATACCAAGGGCGATACCAACGAATATAATCAAAGGAACTTGCAGACGGCGCCAAAAAGTTGATTGCCGCGAGCGAGCGTGCGGCGGCGGCGTGAAGCGCTTGACCTTGACAGCCTGTGGTGGCTCAGGAGGGTTCGCTGTAGTTTGTTTTGCGCTCCCCGGTGTGCGCCGCTGCCGGGTGGGCATGACTTCTTGGCCGATGGTTTGCTTTGTGGATGAAGTGGGCATTATTGTGGTCTCCATGACTCGTTACGATAGAGGGTGAGCGTGGCAGTATCCCGTATGACGGCAAGGTCCTGTTGATCGGCAAGGTTGCGGTACTTCTGGTAGTCATGTTCTTTTGCCACGAGTATGTATTTAACATTGTAGGGCTGGAGCTGGGCCCCAAAGGAATCAGTTGTCGGTTGCCGCGCGAGTAACGCCCCTATGTCGCGGGAGGTTTGGGTTATGGTAAGGGCTTGTGCACCGGCAAGCTCAGGGTCCTCGCTTACAATCATGGGCTTTTGAAAGAAAGCAGGCGCCGGAGTAGCAATGTTCCTGCCGGCAAAGCTATAGCTCATATATTGGTGCCATGGTACAAAGAGTGTTTGAAAGGTGTCGGCATCCTGGTTGAGGTAGGTGTTTGCGGCGTACCAATCATCGGGGTAGTGGCTTGCCTGGAGTTGGCCGAGACCTCCCCAAAACATGGTTGGGGCCAGCAGTACTGGGAGTACGCATACGGCAACTGCCCCGCTGGTGGCTACCGTCTCACTGACTTTGTGCCAGCGTTGGCTCAGGTTGGCCGCCCCGTAGGCAAAGAATATACAGTAGGCCAAGGTCACAAGGCCGACAAACTTGTGCGGTTCACGGAATCCACGCAGG
>DASPHS010000044.1:0-5274 GCA_035629475.1 Saccharimonadales bacterium (SeqCode) | reverse complement strand
TTCAGCTGACATACAGCCCTCCTCTCTTTAATCTCTGTAGTGTGCACTGTCGCCCTGCGGATAAGCTGCAGGATTATCGAGGCTCAGTAATCATCGGTACACGCAGTGCAGCGCCATAGTGCTCGTTAAAGAACGCCGTTGATACTACCTCGTTCACGTTCGTGTTCTCGCCCTGGAGGCGTCCGAATGAGGTATCGACCACAAACGCCGAAACGCTTTCCTTGCCGTCGCCCAAAGGCATCGCTACGGTGATAGTGCCGGCGTTAACATCGAGCCAAGTGTCTGCAGGATCAGTATACAGGTCGCCCAGAAGCTGGCCCGTGCGGCCGAGTTGCCAGTCGCCATTGCCTACCTTACGGGCAATTACGAGCTCTCGTGCCTGCCATGACAAGTCACCGTCTTGCTCGGACTTGCGGGGAGGAACACTTATGACAGCCAGCTCACTGTTCTTTTTGTTGTCGGGGTGGGCGGCAGGCACTATGGCAATCTCATCTGGGAACTTCATAGACCCCTGCTTAACTTCTTCCCACTGTACGGGCAGCTCGGGTGCAGCATACGTGTGCTCGGCGGCAAATTTTGCACTATTTTGTTTGCGAGCACGGATAAGGGCCCAGGCGGCAGCACCAAGACCAACGACGGTCGTGGCGGCGACGCCCCAGGTTTTTGCTTTCTCAAAAGACGGATACTTCATACACTGACTCCTTCTGAATAATGCATTCTATCGTAAACCACTTCTCTGCTGTTTGCAAAGGAGTAGCGCGGTGGTTTTACATCTTGGACTTAATGTCAGTAATAATATCGCGTAGCTCGGCTGCCTGTTCGAATTGCAGGTTAGCTGCAGCCAAATCCATTTGACCAGTAAGGTCTTTGAGGAGCGTCTTGTATTCGTCTTTGGGTATTTTCTTGAGGTCAAGTTTGGCCTTCTTTGCCTCTTCCGGCAAGTCAGGGCGCATACCTTTATCGATAGCCTTGCTCACACCGGTCGGCGTAATGCCGTGTTCGGTGTTGTATGCCTCCTGGATGGCGCGGCGGCGAGTGGTTTCGTCAATGGTGTATTGCATACTCTGCGTAATACGGTCAGCATACATGACAACCCGGCCCTCGACGTGGCGTGCTGCACGGCCGACAGTCTGCACTAGCGCCTGTGAGCTGCGCAAGAAACCTTCCTTATCGGCGTCCAGAATGGCCACCATAGACACTTCGGGCAAATCCAACCCTTCACGGAGCAGGTTGATGCCCACCAGTACATCATAGATACCCAGCCGCAAGTCGCGCAGGATGTCGCCACGGTCCAGCGTGTCAACATCGCTGTGCAGGTACGCGACCTTGATATTCAGCTCCTTCAAGTACTCTGTCAAATCCTCGGACATGCGCTTGGTGAGCGTCGTTACCAATACACGTTGGCGCTTTTCGATAGTTTTACGTATCTCTTCAATCAAGTCATCAATTTGACCTTCGATGGGGCGGACTTCGATGGGTGGATCAAGCAAGCCGGTAGGGCGAATAACCTGCTGGGCAGGCTCAGGGCTGCGGCTCAGCTCGTATTCTGCGGGCGTGGCACTGACGTAGATAGCCTGGTTCACGTGCTTCTCGAATTCAGTGAACATTAATGGCCGGTTATCGAGGGCGCTCGGCAGGCGGAATCCATACTCTACCAGGTTTTCTTTGCGGGCCCGGTCGCCATTGTACATACCGCGTATCTGCGGGATGGTCATGTGAGACTCGTCTATGAGCATCAGAAAATCATCAGGGTAGTAGTCCAGTAGCGTGGCTGGCTGGTCACCGGGCGCACGGTTGGTCAGGTAGCGGCTGTAGTTCTCGATACCTTTTACGAAGCCAGTTTCTTCGAGCATTTCCAGGTCAAACCGGGTGCGCTGTTCCAGACGTTGCGCTTCTACCAACTTGCCTTCCATTTTGAACTGGGCAACGCGCTCTTTGAGTTCGTCTTCAATCTGGCGCAAAGCCACTTTTAACTTATCAAACGGCGTCACGTAGTGGCTGCCCGGGAAGATCTGCAGCACGTCTGGCTTCCCCAATATTTCACCGGTCAGCGGATCGATGCGGATAATACGCTCTACTTCATCGCCAAAGAATTCAATACGGTAGGCCACTTCCTCACCGGCTGGGAATACGTCGACTACATCACCCCGCACCCGGAAGGTACCACGGTGGAAGTCAATGTCATTGCGGGTGTACTGGATATCGGTCAGGTGGCGCATCAGCTTGTCGCGCTTGCGGACTTCGCCCACCTTAACGGTAATACTCAACCCGTCATAGTCTTCTACGGAACCAATACCGTAAATACAACTGACACTGGCGACGATAATGACATCTTTCCTGGTTAATAAGGCGTCGGTGGCGGCGTGGCGTAACCGGTCAATTTCTTCGTTGATTTGGGAGTCTTTTTCGATGTACGTGTCTGACCGGGCGATATACGCCTCTGGCTGGTAGTAATCAAAGTAACTTACAAAGTAATGGACGGCATTGTCCGGAAAGAAATTCTTGAACTCAGTGTATAGCTGCGCGGCCAACGTTTTGTTGTGACTGAGCACCAGCGTCGGCTTTTGGGTGTTCTGGATAATGTTAGCCATGCTGAACGTCTTACCGGAACCAGTTACACCCAGAAGCGTCTGGTGCTGTAATCCGTCCTGCAGCCCCTTGGTCAGTTGGGCAATAGCTGTCGGCTGGTCACCCATTGGCTGATAGTTACTCTGCAGCTTGAATTTACTCATCTTTATAGTATATCAAGTTTTTACGGGAGAAACGTGGCGCTTGTCAGCTTGGTGTGAATATCTTGGGCTGTTGTAACGCTCGGGTCATCTTGGTCGGGAACACAGGCAACCTCAATTTGCGGGACGATATGGTAGTAATACCGGCCAACCTGCTTGGCAACGGCGCGGAGGTCAGCAGCTGTCCAGGTACCACCATCTGCCCGCGGGTCACCCGCCTGTAGGCGCTCATATTTTACTTCACGCAGTCCGCTGGCGCAGCCGTTGATAGCGTCGAGCGCAGCATCGAGGGTCTTAGTACTTAAAGCCACCGTGCGCGTGGTGTCGTCGTACGTATAGTACGCGTCCTTGACGCCGCTCACGAGCACGTCGACATCCCATTCGCGCAGCGTAATGCGCTGAATATGCTGGTTTGTATTAGTAAAGCGCTTACCATCCTTAGTAACGCATACTTCTGGGTAGCTTTCCTGTACGGGGTTACCCGCTTTGGCACAAGCGGCAAACGAGTTAATGGCAGTCTGCTGCTTGTTATTTGAAGGATGGAGCCATGCCAGCCACACCACCACCAGGACTCCGATGAACGCAAGCGCAAGCAATACGACCTTGCTGAGTGCAAGCTCTTTCTTTTCTCGTTCGTTCATCTGATGCTCCTTAAATGTTAGCCGCGGCGATTACTTGTGGCGCCATCTGTCTTATTGAGACCCTCTTTGAGGTACCAATGTTCATCACGCTCTAACTGCGTACGGATATCTTCATACTTCTTGTCCAGAATAGCTATGATGCGGCTCACCAGGCTCACAGGATCTTCGTCGTAGATAACCAGATCGCCAAACTCCGGCTGCAGCTTTGCAATAAGCTCCGGAATGATATCAGCGGTGCCGCCACTACCCAGCAGGATGCCACAAGGCTTGTGAGCTTCCAGGGCTGAGGTGAACTCGTGCAGGCTGCCTATACGGCCACCGATGGTAATCACGGCATCACTGGACTGTACTAGGTAAAGATCGCGGCCAACGTATTCCATGCCTGTGAAATTTATGAAGTCAAAAACATCGTGTGGCAAGCGGTATTTGCGAACATGTTCACGCAATGATGAAGCAGGTGAAAAGCCGATACTCGTACCACCTTTCTGCTTAGCACCAAAAGCTGCAAAGTATGGCAGGCCGATGGTTGCGCCAGTCGTAAGAATGTGCCCGGACTTGGCGATTTCTTCGCCGATAATCACTGCTTCGTCGTGAGCGCCCACGACTGTCTTGCCGGCCGCTGCCCCGGAAACACATATTGAATAGCGTAGTTGTTTAAGATCTTTAAGGTCTGATGTCATATTGCTATTAAGTATAACCGTTTTGCGCACCATAACCAATATGAGCTCGTGCCTGCTCGGCGCCGATTAATTAAACTCTGCGAGGGCGGGTGCTGGCACTAGCTCAATACTAAGCTGCCGGTGTACTGCTGCTTCCAGGTTTTCCTGGTGCATGTAGCGGCCCATGAGTTCGTGCCACAGATGCTGGCGTACAAAGTGAACAATACGGTCATCAAACCGCAGATTATTGCAGTAGCCTAAGGCCACGTCTAATATGTTCATTGATACTGGCTGGTCGTCGTGCAAGGCGCATACATACTGCGTGCCACGCCAAAATGCCAAAGACGGCTCAAGGCTGATTAGTACGTCCTCGGCCTCTTTCCACTGCAAGTCTTCCGGCTGGACGTGCGGCTCAAAGACTTCAGGGTGTTGTGCTGCGGTAAGCTTGCCGTAATATCGTTGAATGACTTTCCAGGGCACGGCTTGGCCAGCCAAACTGGCTGAGGTCATAGGCTCAGCATAGGCACTCTTCTCGATGCTTTTGCCAAAACCAGGACGCACTTGTTGCAGCTTCATATAGGAGCTATAGCTACGAATGTCATTCATATAATGCAGCGCCAGCAGCATGCTGGTAATAGCCAGGCCATCAATTTTCTGTTCAATAGGCAGCAGTACGACCGCACCAAGCTCCTTGAAGCAGATAATATTGTGCTTGGTAGCGGAAACGTATTTTTCGGCAAAGGTATGCCAGCGCTTGGTTTTGGGGGCAGTAATGGTAATTGTCCGCTGCTCGAAATCACTCGGACCCAGCTTGGCGTACAGTTCACGGAAGTTGCGGTGCCAGGTGTGCGACTCTACCAGCATGGCGGCGGCATAAATAGCCGACATCTGCTCGTGCTTGACCATGGAGTCAAACGAGCGATAGCCGAGTGCCTTCATAACATTCTTGGGAATTTTCTTTTTGAGCAGCTTTTTAATCGATGTACCCTTGATTGCAAAGCAAGTGCCAGCAATCTTTTTGCCTGACAAAAACTTTTGGACACCAAGCACCACCTCGTTGGCTGTTGCCTCTGGTGCGATGCGGAGCGCCTCTTGCAGGCGCAGCTCGTCCTGGTGCAGCCGGGCGTGCAATGCCTTGTACAGCTCAGGACCAGTCGTATCTGCCGGGTCAAGCCCCAGCTCAATAATCTTTGTCCGCACGGCGGCCGACAGCTCCGAGCTGAGGCGAATATCAGCGCTCGGCCG
>DASPHS010000043.1:0-19317 GCA_035629475.1 Saccharimonadales bacterium (SeqCode) | reverse complement strand
CCATTTCTTAAGAAAAACACAAAGGGTTACGGCATTCCTCAGGGTAACCCCATGAGTGGTACGTTGGCGAATCTATTCTTGCTTGATTTTGATACTACTATGAAAGAGCTCGTTGCTGATCAACTTGGCGGCGTATACCGTAGGTATAGCGACGATATTTTTATTCTGGTTCCCTTGGGCGAGGCTAAGGGGCTGTACGAAACTGTCTGCCGGATTTTAAAAGTTGAGGGTTTAAAATTGGGTGCTGCTAAAACCGAGGCCTTCCGACGTCAGAACGGGCAGAAACGTATACAAAATATTACCTCGGAAATTGAACCAAGAAGCGACAGTAAACGCGAAGAGGCTCAGTATCTTGGTCTGCACTTCAATGGTGAGCAGATTACTGTGCGCTCGGGAACACTTGCTCGCCATTTGCGATTCAAGGAAGATATGAAGGACATACGATACCTTAAAAGCGTACGCAAAAAGACTCAATCAGCTGCCGTTGATCAGCAGGTTAGTAGAATCCGTCATCATGCGAAGTGGAAGTCATCGTGGAAAGATTGATTGAGCTAAAGGCTGCGAAATGTGGTCTGTCAGGGTACAATTATTCCTATGAATGAGAAACTTGTTATAGCTGTTATTGAGGGTACGACACGCCCGAAGCGCGAATCTATTAAAGCTTCGAGGTTTGTGGCCAGTATTGGCGAGCGCTATCCCGGCGTGGAGCTGGTGTTTGTTGACCCGCGTGATTTTACGTTTCCCGATGACGGTAACGACGATGAGGGTAAGGACCCGCGCTACACTGCCATTACGGCCCGTGCCGACGGGTTTTTCATTGTGACGCCGGAATACAATCACAGTTTTCCGGGCAGCCTGAAGCGCATGATCGACAGCGAATATGAACACTACTATCACAAGGCAGTGGCGATTGCCGGTGTGAGCAATGGCGGCTGGGGTGGTACGCGTGCCGTCGAAGGATTGCTGCCGTTGCTGCATACGATTGGCCTGGTAATTGCGCAGCATACCCCGTACTTCCCCCGAGTACAGAATATTTTTGACGAGCAGGGCGCCATCCACCCTGACCAGGCTGACACGTACACCAAAACGGTCCAGGCCGCCTGGGATGAGCTGATTTGGCTGGCCCGGCTGCTGAAGGCAGGTCGTAATGCCCCATCAAACGACGCCTGAGTACTCGTTTCTAGAAGGTGATCCGGTTGACGCCGCACGGCGGCTTATCGGCTGCCATATAGTGCGCCAGCTGGATGGCGAAACACTTATAGGCCGCATCGTTGAAACCGAAGCCTACCATCAGCTCGATGCCGCAAGCCATAGCTATAAGGGACGCACACCGCGAACAGACATAATGTTTGGCCCGGCGGGTTTTCTGTATGTGTACTTTACGTATGGCATGCACTATTGCATGAACGTGGTGACTGGGCCAGCGGGCGAGGGCTCGGCGGTACTTATCAGGGCGCTTGAACCATTATCAGGGGAGGCTGCCATGCAGGCACGCCGTGGTGCTATGCCGCGCCAGCAGCTGACGAACGGGCCAGGTAAGGCCTGCCAGGCACTCGGCATCACCAAAGAACAG
This sequence comes from Saccharimonadales bacterium (SeqCode), assembly GCA_035629475.1. Lineage (GTDB taxonomy): Bacteria > Patescibacteriota > Saccharimonadia > Saccharimonadales > UBA4665 > JARIHD01. The sequence continues at coordinate 17,744 of DASPHS010000043.1, read as the reverse complement.
AACGGTCATGACTTGCGGCACGCACCGGTGAGGCTAGTGGTACAGCCAGCCCTTCCGCCTGACGCGATTACGCAGACGACACGCATCGGTATCAGCAAGGATACTGATCGTCCATGGCGCTTTTATCAGACAGGTAATCCCTTCGTTTCAAGACGCTAATGGTGCTATACTTCTTAGTACGTGATTTCTGAAAAAGCATTAAAAGCGCAAAAAGCAGCGCTCAAAAAAACAAAAGGGATACCTAAACGTCCCACAGCAGCAGCCCCTAGGTCAATGGCTGCTGCGAAGCGCCCTATTGCCGCAATAAAGCAGGCGGCTCCTGCGGCTAAGCGCCCATCGTCTGCCGCCCAACGTCCAAGCGCTCAGCGCAAACAGCCAACGCAGCCACCCAAGGCTCCCGCCCAGTCACTGGAGCCGGAGCAAGCACCGCGAGGCCACTACTGGTGGTATGTTGCTGCCTTTGTCGTGGCGCTCACGCTATTTGCTGGCGCTACTGTGCTGGCACTTTCCCATAAGGCTACGGGCTGGGAGTATACCTGGTTCCGCGAAGTGAACAACCAGTCGGAAGGCTTTTACCGCCTCATGACTATCATTACGTTCCTGGGCAGCACCTGGGGAGCGGCCATTGCTGTACTTGGTGCATATATAGCCCGCTATTACCGCCTGGCTTGGCGCCTGGCGTTTACTATAATCGGTGCTTATGGTGTTACGGTGTTGGCTAAGCATTTTATCGAACGGCCACGTCCGTTGGGATTGTTTGAGGATGTGCATGCCCGTGTAGCTGAGACAGGCATGGGTTTTCCCTCAGGTCACACCATGGCAATCACTGTCATAACCCTGACACTGTTGCCGTACTTGCCGTGGAAGCTTCGTTGGATAATTCCCATACTGATTGTGGCGGTAGGCATCTCCCGGCTGTATCTGGGTGTTCATATTCCTCTCGACCTTGTTGGTGGTCTGGCGCTTGGTACTGCCGCCGTAGCTTTTGTGCGTATACTGCCCCAGCGTTTACGAGCCTGGGCACATCTTGATTAACCATGAGCGTAGTAGAGTATACTAAAGGCATATGCTTACTGCAGTTATTATTTTGGGTCTTGTTACGGCTGCGCTCTTCGTGGTGGTCATTATGTTATTACGCAAACCTGCTGCCGGCCGCGACGCGCAATCGGCACTGTTGCTTAAGCAAGATTTGAGTCGTATTAGTGATGATATTACCAAGCTGAAAGATGGGTTGCAGTCACAGATAACCGACAAGATGGACAAAAACCAGGAGATGATGCGTGATTCCATCATGCGGCAATTCAGTGCCAGCTCTAAACTGATTGGTGATGTGACAGAGCGCCTGACCAAGCTGGATGAGACCAATAAACGGGTCGTTAATGTGGCTGACGAGCTGCGCACCCTGCAAAATGTGCTGCAAAACCCCAAGCAGCGCGGTGTCCTTGGAGAATATTACCTGAGTCAAGTCCTTGAAAACGTACTGCCACATGACGGCTTCAAGCTCCAATACAAAATTGGCAAGGGCGATGATGGCAAAGACCTGATCTGTGACGCGGTTGTCATACTGGACAAGGGCCGCATGCTGCCTGTCGACTCCAAATTTACCCTGGAAAACTACAACCGGCTCGTCGAAGAGACCGACAAACCGCAGCGTGAGCTGTTGGCCAGGGCCTTCAAGCTGGACCTGAAGAACCGTATCGACGAGACAGCTAAATACATCCGCCCCAAAGACGGCACCATGGACTATGCTTTCATGTTCATTCCCAGTGAAGCTATCTACTATGACCTGCTGGTGAATAAGGTGGGCATGACCAATACCTCAGCGCGTGACCTTATTGAATACGCGTTTCGTGAGAAAAACGTTATTATCGTTAGTCCAACGACGTTTATGGCTTATTTACAGACCGTGCTCCAGGGGCTCCGCAGCCTACAAATCGAAGACCAGGCCAAAGAAATCCAGAAGCGTGTCGGCGAGCTTGGACGCCACATCAGCACCTACGAACAGTTCATGCAAAAGCTTGGTAACAGCCTAGGCACCAGCGTCGGCCACTTTAACACGGCACACAAAGAGCTGAAGAAAATTGATAAAGACGTCGTCAAAATTGCCCATACCGCACCAAGTGTCGAGCCATTACTGCTTGATAAGCCGGTACTGGACGACTAATGCGCTGGCGCACCGAGTCACTATTGGACGTCGGTGAGCTGCTTAATGCGCTGGGTGAACAGCTGGATACCGAAGCTGGCATGGTGCTCGAAGGGCTGTATAGGTATATGGACCCTGCGGGGCCTGACTTCGGCATGGTCAACATGTTCGGCCCTAACCCCGAAGATCGTTATCCGACCGACGAAGAGATAGCCATCTTGGATTTTCCGTTCTAGGAGTTCAGCCAGTCAAGCGCCACGGCCGCCGTCCAGCTGAAGTTGCGAGCGCCTAATGGCTTGCCGGTGAGTGGGTTAAAGTACTCATAAAAACCGCCTTCATCCACCAGCTCCAGTGAGCTTTCAATCAATGCTGCAGCATGGTGTTTGTAGCCATAGCGTTTCAGACCGTCAATAATCATCCAGTTGGTATTGAGCCAGGTGGGTCCTTGCCAGTACCCATCCGGATTGAACCATGTTGAATTGAGCGGTGTGCTGGGCACCGGATAGGTAGAGCCAAACAAGTGTTCGTTCTCTAATTTCTTGACCAGGCGAGCAGCACGGTCGGCATCAATACAGCCGGCATACAGGGGCAAGAGGGTGGCGATGGTCGGTTCTTTGATGAGCTTGTGGGTCACAAAGTCCCGGGCATAGTAGGTTTCGGTGAAGGGATCCCACAGCCCTTCGAGGGCCTTACGTGATTTAGCAAAGCGTTTCAACAGGTCTTCTGGTATGTCCTGGCGTAAAGAACGGGCGATGCTTATCAGGTGGTCGTTAGCCCGGATGAGGATAGCATTGAATGCTACGTCTTCGATTGCGAACAGAGAATGGCTGAGTATTTTATCGATATTGTATTCTTTGCGGCGCAGGCGGCGTTGGGCGTCGAACATCGTCAGCGCGTCGATGGTGGAGTAGCGTGGTCGCATGCCGCCCATGTGGTCGCGCCGGAACATGTTGATGACCACATCCATATGTGTCTTCTGCACGGCACCAACCCACCAGGGCAGTAAGTGCTCGTGCATTTCGCTCATCCAAGCCGGATTGGTATCGAGGCCCGTCTCCCAGGGGTGAATCTGCAGTGTCAGGCCTTCCCCATGCGGGTCACGGTCGGCATAGAGCCATTGGTGGTAGGCCAGCAGGGCCGGGAACACTTGGCGATACCAGCTGCGGCGTTCCACAAGGTCTAATTTTTCACCAATTTTAACGATAGCTTCAGCCAGTACCGGTGGTTGGGTGATGCCACTTGTTATGACGTCATCAGGTGCAAAAGGACTTACCCAGCTGCGCCAGAAGTTGTGGTCGCGACGATAAGCCGGGTCTTTGTCAAAAATCATGTGCGGCACCATGCCGTTACTCCACTGGCCGGTCAGCAGGCTGAGGATTTCCATTTTGGCACGTTCAACATCGTAGTGTCGTTGCCCAATAGCAATAAAGGCACTGTCCCACAGCCATTGGTGCGGATACAACCCCTCGGCGGGTATGGTGTATTGCCCATGATCGTTATCTTTCAGTACTTGTGTGGCTCGCTCGCTGAGATCGGGCGTTTCGCTCATGCTTTCAGTATAAAACACTTGACCGCTCCAGCCCACGCCGATATTGTCTAAACTATGCACGAACAACCACACGCTCTTGATATGTCCAATCCATTCATCCGTTATGTGCTCGCACCCGCTGCGGCTGGGGCGCTCGTTGTTGCTTTGTCCAGCTGCAGTGGTACTAGGGCTCCTGAAGCTCCGGCGTCAGCCACTACACCAGCACCGGGCGCGTCACCAGAAGCATCGGCAGCGCCCGCAGAGGATACGCCGGTCACCATTCACCAGGGCGCTGAAGTCCAGGTGGTGAAGGTTGAGAACAAACCGGGGGAGCGGGAAATAGATGTCGAATATTGCCCCTCCGGTAAGATCAACAAAGGTACGGCAATTGCGGCAGGGTGTAGCATCGTAGAGCTGACACTTGGCAATTATACAAGTGGCACCGGCGACGCCCGGCCTAAGAAGGGCGCTATCAAGACTTTCAGGTTCGGTGCCAGGACTGGCACACTCGATACCGATAAGTAAGACTCGTAATACGACATGTAAAAGGGAATGTTGAACGGCATTCCCTTTTACATGTTGACAAAGCACAGTACCTTGCATAACATAGTACTGTATGAATGATAATAGTGAAGCATCATCGGCAATTCAGGCTGCAGAAGTCCAAATGCGCAAAGGCATGTTGGTGTACTGTGTCCTATTGCTGTGTAAAGACGGCAAGGTCTATAGCTCAGAAATCATACGTCAGCTGCGCGAAGCCGAGTTGATAGTCGTCGAAGGGACGCTCTATCCGCTGTTAAACCGCTTGGCGCGCGACGAGTTGCTGGGTTATGAGTGGAAGGAGTCCGAGCAGGGGCCGCCACGGAAATATTATTGGTTAACGGATGCGGGCCGGGAAATGCTCATTGAGCTGAAGGTCACGTACAAGCGGTTACACACGTCAATCGCTGCCCTCGAGAAAGGTAAGGCATGAACGAAATAACACGTATTCACTTGGGCCGGCAGCCGTTTACTATCGCGGTTGACGCCCACAAGGCGCTGCGGGAATACCTGCAGGCTATTAAGGTCGCCGTAGGCGCTAACCACAAAGAAGTGCTGGAAGAAGTTGAGCTGCGTATGGCGGAACTGCTTATGGAGCGCGGGATTACCAGTGAAAAAACCATTTTGGCCAGTGATATCGCCATCTTAAAGCAACACCTCGGCGAGCCGGGTGACTTTAAGTCTGACGATACGGATGCTTCTGCTGAACAACCGGCACACGAAGCACCTGCCAGCACCTCTAAGCGGCTCTTCCGTGATACGCAGAACGGCATGGTGTCAGGTGTGACTGCCGGCTTGGCGGCGTACTTTGGCATCAGCGCCATAGTGATCCGTTTGATCTTCATTGCGCTGGCCGTGTTGTGGGGCTGGGGTTTTCTGCTCTACATCATCCTCTGGCTCGTAATGCCCGAGGCTAAAACTTCCAGTGACCGATTGCAGATGCAAGGTAAACCGGTCACCGTGGAGAGTCTGAAAGAAGTTGTTGATCAGGCTGATGTTCCAGGCGCCGCCCAGCGCGCTACGCGCACGCTGGCACCTTTCTTTGAAAAAGTCGGACTGATCATCGTCATCCTCATCGGCGTAGGGTTTCTGCTGGCGGGCGTGGCGACTATCATGACCGGAACCATCGGGGGCGCCTATGTGCTACTAAACCAGCAGGATATCTTCAGGTACAGCGACTATACCTTAAGCGCTCGGGATTATATATTCGGCAGTTCGCTGCTCCTGACCATTCTTGTTATCGGATTTGCCCTCACACTGGTGGGCGTGGCAATGATTCGCCGGCGCTGGTTCGTGCCCGGTTGGGCCACTGCCGGCTTGGTGGGTCTCTTCTTCGTTGGCGTAACTGTCATGGGGCCGCTCACACCAGGTGTAGTGCAGAAGTTTGAAAGCTATGCCACTGCTCTTGACCGAACAGCCAGTCGTGCAGTGCAAGAGCCATTTACGGCGCTGCATATCGTCGATAGTGGGGAAAACTATGACAACCCTGTACGGTATGAATACCGCCAAGCTGAAATCCCAAGTATTGAATTTGAGTACGTTGGAGACGCCGAGCTATCTGATGTGCAAACGACCGTCAAAGACGGCACACTCATCATTAATACTGCAGAGTATGACAATAATCCTGACTGTAGCGGTATTTGCATAGCTGGCGAGCATGACATGAAAGTGACAATTAAACATCCGGACCTCAAAAAGATAACTATGAGCCAGTACGGCTCCAGTATTGAAATACCCGAAGGACTCACGAGCCAGGCACTAGAAATAGAAGTGAGCAATGGCGCGTACGTCAATCTTGGCAAGACCAATGTGGCGACCGCAACCGTGCAGTCCAATGACGGCCAGGGCTTCAATCGTGTTGCACTTGAGGGCCTGAGTGCAGATCCTATGGCCTATGATGCCATAAGCGTCAGTGAGGAACACGTTATTGCGCCGCGCATCGGCAAGTTGCTTGTGCAAACCAACAAAAACTGTGTCGCAAGTGACGGCACAAACAGTACGCTCATATCACTTGACCGTATGCCTGCCGGGGGTGTCGTCGCAAACGGCGTCACTGCTGCTGACATCGGGCAATTTGGTAACCTACAGACCCAGGACACTGCCAACAATCCATTTAAATGTATTGGATTTAACGAGTAGCAAAGCTAGCGGTAATTAGTGAAGGCGACCGGAAAGTCGAAGTCTTGTTCTCGTAAGAGTTGCATGACGGCTTGCAGGTCGTCTTTGCTGTTGCTGGTCACGCGAACAGCGTCGCCCTGAATCTGGGGTTTGACCTTGGGAAAGTCTTCGCGGATAAGCTTGGTGATTTGCTTAGCCTTCTCTTGGTCGAGGCCCTGCTTGAATGGAACTTCCTTGGTGGTTTTGAGGTTGCTCTCGACTGCCTCTTTGGAAAGGTCGAGTGTCTTTTGGCTTTGGCCACGGGTAGCGAGCTTCTTGCGGACGATGTCCAGGATGGCATCAATCTGCCAATCGCCGCTGCCGGTTATCTTAAGGCCGGTCTTGTCGCTGTTCAGCCACTCGATGGCAGCTGGAGTGCCCTTAAAGTCATAGCGGCTGGTCATTTCCCGCTCGGTTTGGTCGAAGACGTTGTTCATCTCCGCTTTATCGTATTCACTAACTATGTCGAATGAGAAGTTTGCCATGAGGCCAGTATAACACCTCTCGGCCCGTCATTTTGGACTGCGATCAAAATCCAGTAATAAAGAAATCAACCTTCCGGGCTTCTCATAGAAGGAATGGGCTGCTTAGCTATCACTCTCAACTGGGTCCTGAAACAAGTCCAGGATTACGGGTCTGTATTTCATGAACAGCTTACTGGAAGTATATGAGGTCAACAGGTATACTAGATACTAATTATGGACTACTCGAACGAACGTATTGCTGCAGTTGCTAAAACTCTTAAAGAACGCCTGGAGGGCCTGGCCGACAAGGCCGAAATTCTGAAGGCTGTTGAGCTGCGGGCGCTGTACTCAGAAATCCCTACGCTGCCAGCGGCTGAGCGCGCTAGTTTCGGTAAGGGAATCAACATGCTCAAGGCTGAGCTGGAGCAATTGGTTGCCCAGCATCAGGAGCAGGCCGAAGCGCTGCCCCCGATTGACGTAACCGCTCCCTTTGACGGCAATGTTCCAGCTGACAAACACCCGGGATTGCTCAACGCCATGAACGGCAGCAAGCACCCGCTGATGACCGAGCTGGACAGCGTGCTGGATATCTTTTACCGCATGGGCTTTACCGCTGTCGAGTCGCGCCAACTGGATGATGATTACCACATGTTTGGTGCCCTGAACTTCCCCGAAGGCCACCCGGCACGGGATGACTACGACACCTTCATGACTGAAGAGACCGACGCCAATGGCAAACAGCTTATCGCCCCCGCCCATACCAGTACTATGCAGAACCGCGTCCTCCAGGCCCTTAAGCCGCAACTGGAGCAGGGTAAGCCAATTGCTGCGGTCATACCCGGCCGCGTCTTCCGCAACGAAGACCTCGACGCCCGCCATGAGCACACGTTTTACCAATTAGAGGGCGTATATGTCGACAAGGGTGTTCACGCCGGCCATCTGATGGCCACGCTTAAAACGTTTTTGCAGGAGTACTACCAGAAGGAACTGGAAATTAAGACCCAGCCGTTTTACTTTCCATTCACTGAGCCGTCATTTGAGTTTGCGCTCAGCTGCCCATTCTGCGAAAAGAAGGGTTGTAACATCTGTGGCTACTCTGGTTGGATTGAGCTGTTGGGCTGTGGCATGATCCACCCCAATGTTCTGACGATGGCTGGCATTGACCCAGAGGTATACACTGGCTTTGCCTGGGGTGGCGGCATCGAACGTCTGGTGATGATGAAGTATGACATCGAGGATGTCCGCCACTTTGAAAGCGGTAAACTTGATTTCTTAAGGCAGTTCAACGCCTAGAGAGGACACCTATGGCTCAAAATTCTTCACGCAATCTGGAAAATCTGGAAACGTCTAAGCTTTGGAAGCAAGCCGGCAAGCTGTCTGAGGCCGTTCGTCACTTTGCTGACGTGTTGCCGCATAGCGAGCAATTTACCCTGGCTAACCCGCTGTACCAAAACGCCGTACAGCTGACGACCGACATCGCTATGGCCCTCGGACAGGGCGGCACGAGCGCTGCCTATGAATACCGCTTGGCCCGCGGCCGGTTGTTCAGCATCAAAAGCCTGGTACTCATGGCCCAGCACTACGAATTAGCGGTTGAGGTCAAACACATTATCAATGATGCGAACGGCATTCAGAACCTACTCGATACCAAGATCACCGAGCTGGAAAAAGACAAAAAACACGAGGACTAACGAAAGGCATGACCATGGACCGCACTATATTTGACGAGATTATCGAAGGCAACATCCCCTCCTGGAAGGTGTGGGAAGACGAAGGCTATCTGGCCTTCCTGACGCCATTTGCCAACACACCCGGTGCTACTGTTGTTATTCCCAAGAAGAATCCTGGTGATTACATTTTCAGCCTGGATCTTGATGACGCCAAGGGTCTTATCGAGGCGGCTACCACTGTGGCTAAACTGCTTGAAAAGGCTTTTGACGTGCCAAAAGTAGCCATGGTCTTTGAAGGTGAAGGCGTAGCCCACGTGCACGCCAAATTGTACCCCATGCACAACGTTCAGAGTGGCAAGCACGTACAGAGCGTGCACCACCAGGAGTTTTATACCGAGTACCCAGGGTTTATTAGTACCGTAGAAGGCCCGCGCATGAGTGATGAAGAACTAAGCAATATCCAGAAGAAAATCCAAGAGGCAGCAAAACGATGAAAGTCAGCGTCAATACACTCCAGTTCCTGAATGAGCACTACCACAGTGCTGGCCATCCCGCACCCGACGGTGTCGACGACCTGGTCCAGAAGATCGGCGCCCAGCTGGGTGCTGTCGAAGAAGTCATACCTTTCGGCAAAAAGTACGAAGGCGTGCTCATTGTAAAAGTCGTGAGCTGCGCTGACCACCCCAACGCCGATCGTCTGCACGTCTGCATGGTCGACGATGGCGGCCGGGCTAAGGATGTCGAACGGAACGAGCAAGGCCTGGTGCAAGTCGTGTGTGGTGCGCCCAACGTACGTGAGGGCTTGAACGTCGCCTGGTTGCCACCGGGTGCTACCGTACCTGAAAGCTATGGTAAAGATCCTTTCGTGCTGGAGGCCCGGGCTTTGCGCGGCGTGGTAAGTAACGGTATGCTGGCTAGTCCTCGTGAACTTGCCCTGGGTGACAGCCACGAAGGTATTTTGGAAATAGATGGTGATGTTGAGCCCGGCACGTTATTTACCGAAGCCTATCAGCTACAGGATGACGTGGTCATCGATATGGAGAACAAGATGTTCACCCATCGCCCTGACTGCTTTGGCTGGCTCGGGATCGCGCGTGAAATTGAGGGCATCTCCCATCGGCCGTACAAGAGCCCTGAATGGTATACTATGCAGCCTGCAATGCCGGCCGTCGAAGCCGATGAGTTGCCACTTGTCGTCCGCAACGAACTGCCAGAGCTAGCCCCGCGCTTTACTGCCATTACGCTACGCGACGTGAAAGTTGGCCCCAGCCCTGTATGGCTCCAGGTAGAGCTTGCTCGCGTGGGCATGCGTTCTATTAATAACATTGTCGACTACACCAACTTCTTCATGCTGGAAACTGGTCAACCGCTGCACGCTTATGACTACGACAAAGTCGTGGCTCAGGATGAAAGCGCAGAGCATGCCACGTTAGTCGTGCGACACCCCGCCAAAGACGAAAAGATACTGCTCCTGAACGGCAAAGAAGTACAGCCCCGTGACCAGGCTATTATGATTGCTACGAATGACAAGCTGATTGGCCTGGGTGGCGTCATGGGCGGCGGTGATACCGAGGTTGATGACACGACGACCAATATCATAATTGAGTGCGCTAACTTTGACATGTACTCAATCCGCCGCACATCGATGGCGCATGGTCTGTTTACCGATGCGGTCACACGGTTCAACAAAGGCCAGAGCCCACTACAGAACCTGGCTGTACTGGCAAAAATCGTTGATGAAATCCGTACTTATGCCGGCGGTAAAGTAGCCAGCGCGGTGATTGATGATAATCACCTGCCGACTGCTGTCATGGAGCGGGGAAGTCTGCACCCACCGGTTACCGTATCGCGCATGTTCATTAATGCCCGTTTGGGATTTGACCTTGCAGCTGAGGACATGGCGCAACTGCTCCGGAACGTGGAATTTGCCGTTACGGTTTCTGGCGATGATCTGACGGTCACAGCACCATTCTGGCGAACCGACATTGAAAGCAAAGAAGACGTTGTCGAAGAAGTCGGCCGCCTATATGGGTTTGATCACTTGCCGCTGGAACTGCCTAAGCGCGACCTGACGCCTGCTATTGCCGACCCGATGTTCGCCCTCAAGCGGCAGGTGCGTGACGTGCTGAGCAAGGCGGGCGCCAATGAGGTGCTATCCTATAGTTTCGTACACGGCAACTTGCTGGACAAAGCTGGTCAAAACCGCGATTTGGCCTTCAAGGTAGCTAATGCGCTCAGCCCTGATTTACAGTACTACCGCATGAGTATCCAGCCGAGCCTGCTGGAAAAAGTACAGCCTAACATCAAAGCTGGCTATGATGAGTTCGCCCTCTTCGAAATGAACAAGGTACACAACAAGCTGCACGCCGCTGATGATAACGGTGTACCGACCGAGTTCAGCCTCCTGGCGTTAACCTTCGCTGCCAACGACAAGCGGGCCGAAGCGTACAGTGGCGCCCCATACTATCAGGCTCGTAAGTTCCTGACCTTCCTGGCTGCCCAGTTGGGTGTGAGCCTGGTTTTTGTGCCGGTTGCCGAAGAGCTGCACATTCCAGTCATGGAGCCCTTTGACTACAAGCGCGCCGCACTGGTTATGCTACCTGGCAGCGAAGAGGTGATTGGTGTTGTGGGCGAATATAAAGCAGCTACCATCAAGGGTCTGAAGCTGCCCGCTTACAGCGCTGGATTCGAGCTGAGTCTGGACGAGCTGCTCAAGCAAGTCAATAAAAACAAGCAGTACCTGCAGCTGCCTCGGTTCCCAAAGGTTGAGCAGGATATCTGTTTGCGTGTGCCGTCTGCGGTCACCTACCAGGACACTTTCCAATTTGTATGGGATCGGGTGGCGGCTACCAAGCCCGACCAGACCTATTACATGCTGGGCCCAATAGATATCTACCAGCGTGAAGGTGAAGCTGAGCATAAGCAGATTACGTTCCGCCTTTCTATTGCTTCCTACGAGCGGACGCTGACAACCGATGAGGTTAATGCTTTGCTTGAGGGGGTCGCCAAGCAAGCCAAAGAAGTGTTGCACGCCGAGCGCGTCTAACATTACTTACGTAATGCAAGTGAACTTGTACCCCTAAGGGGCCATCAGCTATACTGGTGAGCAGATGAAAGATATCTGGCGAATCGTCACGTTCACCAAAGAACTGCGCCCGTACTATACTGGTATATCCATTTTTACCATACTCGGCGCCGTCACCACGCAGCTGCAACCGCTGTTCGTTAAGGGTGCCATCGATGAAATCACCAAATTAGCAGGCGGTGCCACGGCTAATGTCGCGCTGGTGGCCTGGTTCGCGGCAGCTATCTTTTTGGCTGATGTGCTACTGACTTTGTTCAGCAACGTCGGTGGATACATTGGTGATATGATGTCCGCCCGCCTGCAGAAGCTCCTGGGCGAACGTTACTACAAACACATGCTCAGTTTGCCGCAGCGCTACTTTGATACGGAGCTGTCGGGAACTATCATCAATCGCATGACGCGTGGCGTCAGTCAGATTAGTCAGTTCATGCAGATGATGAGCAATAACTTCCTACAGTTTATTTTCAGCACAGTGCTGTCACTTGCTGTGGTCGCTTACTTCAGCTGGCCGGTAGCAATCATGCTGTCCTTCCTGTATCCGATATTCATTTGGCTGACTGCCCGCACCAGTACCAAATGGATGGAGTACCAGAAAACCATCAATGAACAGCAGGATATCGCCAGCGGCCGCTTTGCCGAAAGTATTAGCCAGGCTCGGGTGGTAAAGACGTTCTTGCAGGAGGCCCGCGAGCTGCTGTTTTTCACCAAGCGTTACGATACGGTCGTCACGACTACCAAACCGCAAAGTAAACTATGGCACCGGCAGGATGTGGTCCGCCGCCTGGTACTCAACTTTATTACCTTGGGTGTGTACGTCTATATATTCGTGCAGACGGCCCATGGCGAGTATAGCGTCGGTACGATGGTGCTGCTGATACAGTACACGGCACTTATCCGCATTCCTCTGTTTAGTATTAGCTTTCTGGTGGACCAAACGCAGCGGGCAGTATCAAACACCAAAGATTACTTTGCGGCGTTGGATGTGCAGCCAGAGATTGCCGATAAAGCAGGCGCCCGCGATCTGCGTGTTGCCGACGGAAAGATTGTATTTGATGACGTATGTTTTGCGTACGATGTCGATAAACCAGTCATCAAGCACGTCAGCTTTACGGTACAACCCGACACCAAAGTTGCGTTGGTAGGTGAAAGCGGTGAGGGTAAGACGACGCTGACCAATCTGCTATTGCGCCTGTACGACGTAACTGAAGGCAGCATCACCATTGATGGCCAGAATATAGCCGCAGTTACCCAGTCGAGCTTGCGCGGTGCTATTGGCGTGGTATTCCAGGAGCCAGCGCTGTTTAGCGGTACGATCCGAGAAAACATTGCCTACGGGATGCCTGATGCTACCGATGAACGGGTCATGGCTGCTGCACGGGCTGCAAATGCTCATGACTTTATTGAGAAGTTCGAAAAGGGCTACGAGACCGAAATTGGCGAACGCGGCTTGAAACTCAGCGGTGGCCAAAAGCAGCGCATTGCCATTGCCCGGGCCTTACTGAAGGACGCGCCAATCCTTATATTGGATGAGGCTACCAGCAGCCTGGACAGCAAGAGCGAGCACATGGTCCAGGAGGCGCTGGAGCGGCTTATGAAGGGCCGAACGACGCTTATCATTGCTCACCGGCTCAGTACCATCCAGCACGTTGATCAGATTGTAACTTTGCGCAGCGGTAAAGTCGACGAGGTTGGAACACCGGCAGCTTTGGCGGCGACTGACGGCATTTACGCTCAACTGCTGCAGTTGCAACTTGGAGCCACGAGCGATGCCCAGCTGAAGAAAAAGCTCAAGAAGTACGACATTGCTTCGTAGTATCTGGATGCCGCACGATATGTGCGGTATACTATCAAAATATGAGAAGGGCAGTGAGGGCAATCGTCGTCCGAGACGACAAGATACTCGTTATGCGTCGTAACAAATTCGGCCAGGAGTATTACATTTTAGTAGGTGGCGGCGTTGATGCCGGTGAAACGCTCGAACAGGCTTTGGCTCGCGAAATACAAGAGGAAACAGGCTTTCGTTTGTTGCAGAGCACCCTGGTATTTACTGAAAGCCACGAAGACATGTATGGCCACCAGTACATTTATTTGTGCGAGGTAGAGGGCACGGTGCCGGCGCTTGCCGAAACGTCCGACGAAGCACATATTCATGCTCTCGGTAAGAATCTCTACACACCGCGCTGGATGCCCATCAATGAGCTGGCAGGCGTACCGTTTCGTACGCCCGAGCTGCAGCAGGCCATACTGCTTGCGCTCCAACACGGCTTTCCACCCCAGCCCGTGGAACTGGACCGGCAATATTTAGAGCACATACACAGCAAAGTAAAGAAGGGATAACAACAACATGGCACGTACAAAGGACCGCATTTTCGCACTGATAATGGTCATCGTATTCATTATTACCACCGTAGGGGTGGGTATCGGCGTCGCCTGGCAAGTGGTGCAAGATAGCCGCGAGGACAGTAGTACGGCCAAGGCCGATACGCCAGAGCAAGTAAACGATAATAAATTAGCGGGGACAAAGATGCAAGATTTTACACCTATCGACAAAGTAACTGAGCTGCAAATTATTGATGTCAAAGAAGGTACCGGCGCAGAAGTAACCAAGGAAGACACCGTAACCGTGGACTACACCGGCGCACTAGCTAAGGACGGTACCGTGTTTGAAAGTTCACTCGACAGCGGCCAGAAAGCGACCTTCCCATTGAGCGGTGTTATTGCCGGTTGGACTGAAGGCATGCCTGGTATGAAAGTCGGTGGCGTACGTCGTTTAGTTATCCCAGCTGAGAAGGCTTATGGCGCTCAGTCACCTTCGGCGGCTATTCCTGCTAATTCTGACTTGGTCTTTGACATTACATTGCACTCCATCCAAGGCAAATAAGGGCGGGCCCTCCCTCAGGGCACATCCTGGGCGTAAAACGGCGGATCACACACTCACGGTACGTACAGTACCGCTCGCGTGCATCCTTGTTTTCCATCCCAGGCTGCACTCCTGATGGGACGCCCCTTACAACCGCGGATTTGGGCAATTCGTGGCAAAAAACACAATATATAGTGTTGGAAACAAAGCCTTAAGCGCTATATAATGGTTTTTAGTCCGTAAAGAAACAAAAGGTGGAGGGAATCATGCCAAAAAACGTTACTATTTTTACGACCAATACATGTGCTTATTGTGTAATGGTAAAGAAGTACTTATCTAACAAGGGTATCGCCTACGAAGAGGTCAACTTAGACCAGAATCCAGAGCGTCAAGCCGAAGCATTGGAAATTAGCGGTGCTTTGACAGTGCCTGTAACTGTCGTTACGCAGCAAGATGACAGCCGGGACGTTGTTGTGGGCTTCAACCTTGCTAAGCTCGCCCCCGCAGTCGCATAAATAACTATTCGGTCATCCTGAATTTGTTTCAGGACCCAGTGGTAAAAAATCCGCCTTCCGGGCTTGTCATAGAGGGAATAGATAGCTTCGGACGAACCCGAGGGCGTTATCAATCAAAATAATATCCAGGTAGGTGACCATGCCAGAACCCGAAACGCAAGAAACTAATGTAACCGTCCACGATGTGGTGATGATCGGTGCTGGTCCTGCCGCCCTCAGCGCAGCTATATATACGACACGTGAAGACATTGAGACCATGCTGTTTGAGCGCGGTGTTATCGGTGGTCTGGCTGCAGTAACCGACTGGATTGATAACTATCCTGGGTTTCCGAAAGGCCTCGCTGGTTTGGAGTTTGCTGAAGAGCTGCGCCAACAGGCAGAGCGTTTTGGTGCAAACATCGAGCTTGGCGAGGTGACCAAAATTGTCGACGAAGGCAAGTATAAAAAGCTGGAGACGACCAGCGGTGATATCTACGCCAAAGCAGTACTCGTCGCTACAGGTAGCGACTATAAGAAAGTTGGCGTACCTGGTGAGCAAGAATTCTACGCCCGCGGCGTGCACTATTGTGCAACCTGTGATGGTGCGTTCTACCGCGACAAGCGCCTTGTGGTTGTGGGTGGCGGCAATTCAGCCGTACAGGAAGCAATGTTCCTGACCCGCTTTGCCTCACACATTGATTTGCTGATTCGCAGCGATAAGATGCGTGCTTCGGAAATCCTCCAGCGCGAGCTGACCACAAAGCACGCTGACAAAATTAGCGTACATTTTAATACCACTACCGACGAAATTGTTGGCAGTGACGGTAAAGTTACTGGTGTCATTGGCACCGACAAGACGACCGGCGAAAAAGTATCGTTCGAGACTGACGGCGTGTTCGTGTTCGTGGGCCTAAAACCTAATACGGAGTTTTTGCAAAGCACTGCTGTTGAACTGGATGAAGTGGGCTTTGTGAAGTGTAACGAACACCTGGAAACAACACTACCCGGCGTCTTTGTGGCTGGTGACGTCCGTTCGGGCGCTACCATGCAGATCGCTGCTGCTACCGGAGAAGGCGCTACTGCTGCCTTGCGTATCCGGGAATACCTGGACGAGCACAGTCGCGTGCACGACGCCTAGGCTGTTTAGGCCGGATAGCCCGGAAAGTAGTCGGTAACAATATTACCGGATACAATCCCCAAGCCCTCGAGCTGCTGCTTGAGGGCTTTTGCTTTGTCCTCGGCCCCGGCCAGATAATAGAGTGTGGCCGGTGTTGGCGCTGGCAGGTGCGGCAAAATGGCATCTGTTGTGGCGCGGTACGAAGCAGCATAGCATGTTTCAAAATACGCACGAAATGGCATGTCAGTCATGCCGCGTGCTTGGTGGATTATGGTCATCACACGCTCGTCTTGTGTGGCCTGCACCCACTGGGCAATGCTATAGACCGGGGTTATACCGACGCCCCAGGCTATGAACACGATAGGTATTGTCGTGTCTTTGGGTAACACAAAGTCACCCATGGGTTCAGCTAGTTGGACTGTCTGCCCGGGCCGTAACGACAGGAGTGCTTGCTTAAAGCTGCTTCCGTTTGTCGGCGCAAATTTGGAGGTAATGGAAACGAGCGGTTGCGTGGGTGAGCTTGAAAGTGAAAACCAACGTTTGTCACCGCGAGTATCGGCAACCTCGTGTGGTAGGTATAGCTCGGTGAACTCCCCGGCTACGTAGCGGAAGCGGCCTGCGGGCTTGAACCAGAACGTTTTGGTGGAAGCAGTAACATCTTCCACCCGCTGCAGGGTGGCAAGCATGTTCAGGCAGCCTTTTTCTTTTTCTTGACGAATTTTTGCGGGTGGTCAGTATAGACGCTTACGTCCGGGTATAGTTTGCGGAAGAAACGCATCAGAAGCGGATGATTGACCGTATAGACCCGTAGCTCCAGGTTGTAGCGCTTGGCTAACCGATAGGTGAGGGGGTTCATCAACCACATGTTAAGGCTGATGCCATTGGCTCGCATCCGGCGGGCGGTATGGATAATTTCAAATGGGCTGAAATGTTCCAGTACGAGAATGGGTATATCGGGGCGCACGGCCTGAATCTCGGCAAGTTCTTTATGCTTTAGGGAGGTCAGTTCAATGCGGACATGGGGGTACGCATCAAGCAGCCGCAGCAGTTCATGGGCGACGCCACTATCTTTGATGTCTAATACCAATATCTTTTTATCACCGAGCGCCTGAAATACGTCTTCGAGGGTAGGAATGGGCTGGCCATTTTTGAGTTCCAGCTCTTTGAGTTGGTCGAGTGTCAGGTCATGGATATGTGCCTTGGTATGGGATACCCGGCCAGTGTGCCGGTCGTGCATAATGACCAGCTGGCCATCTTTGGTGCGGCGTATATCAAACTCGACAGCGTCAACGTCATAGGCGGCAGCGGCAAGCAGACTTTCAGGACTGTTTTCAAGCGCCAGGCCGGCGGCGCCTCTGTGACCAATTATGCGGCTCATGTTAGGTTAATCATACCATACTGGGGCGCCTCCCTGGACGGCACATCTTGGGCGTAAAAGATGCGCTTCTCATTCACGGTACTTGAAGTACCGCTCTCTCGAATGCTCCTTTTCCATCCCAAGCTGCGTTCGCCCAAGAAGCCGCTACTCATCGTCATCCTGAAATTGATTCAGGACCCAGTAACTAAATAATCCTTGTTTTTCAGCTGCCATCAGGGGTGGTACAATAGGTGCAACACGACAAACGCGTAAATAAGGAGCTTTCTTATGGCTGATTTCAATCAAGTACTTACCCCTGGTGACTGGCA
>DASPHS010000042.1:0-10181 GCA_035629475.1 Saccharimonadales bacterium (SeqCode) | reverse complement strand
ATGCAGGACGGCCCTGACGCCTACATGGATCGTGATGGTGGACCAGCCGTAAGCTTCCGCTGCCTGCAAAAGCAGGGCTACCACTGGGAGGTGCGCTACCATGCAGCTAACCAGTACTGGAAGTTCCAGGCTATCGAGTCCGCACTGTACCTTGCCGCGTCGGTGCCATTCATAGCCGCTACCTACTGGCTGGTGTTGCGGCGTGATGTGTAGCGCCACTGTGCGTTGCTGACATATAAAAATCCCCGGACAAGTGCCGGGGATTTTTAGGACTAGCATGCGGGGAGGTTAGTCGATGTAAGAAGCAACGGCTGTTGCGATAGCTGCGTGGCCAGCGTCGGATGGGTGCAGGCCGTCCGAGGCGTACAGGCCGCCGCCCGTGCCAGCTGGGGTGCCGGTTACTGTCAGGTCGAGCAGGCCAACGGATGTGTCGTTGGTCGCTACATCACGGATAGCGTCAGCAAAGTCGTTCCAGCTGTAGCCATTGACGGGGCCATATGCCGAGAAGTCCCAAGGGATAACTAGGGCGATAGACGGCTGGTGCGTGCTGTGGGTTGTGGCCTTGGAGCGGATGCTGTCAATCATGTCCTGGAGGTTGGTGGTTACTTGTGCAGGTGTTGCGGAAGCGCTTAGGAAGTCGTTGGCGCCCAGCTCGATAGTTACCAAGTCAGCTTTGGCTGAGGCAGTGATTTCTGCCTGGTCCCAGGTGCTGTATACGTAGTCGTCGGTGGTGGCGCCAGAGTGGCCAGCGTCGTACATACGAATACCCTTAGTCTCATCGCCATTGTAAGCCATGATGCCCTCGAAGTAGCTGGTGCCGGAGACACCGGTAACGGTAACGGTGTGGGTGCCAGGCGTGCCGAGTGATACATTAACCTTCTTGGATGGGATGTAGCTACCGGTGGTGTTGACGTTTACGGCCGTGCCGTTATCAACTTTGTAGCTGAAGGTGCCGCCAGCGCCCTGGGAGTACATGATGTCCACAGAGGTGCCAGTGACGGTAAAGGTTTCGTAGCCGCCGGTTTGCAGGCTGATGATGCGGTTACCGAGTGATCCGCCCCAGTCTTCCCACCAGTGGTTGCCACCAGCAGCAGTGTAAGGAGTCCAGGTTGAGTCAGGACCATATACTGAATAAAAGCCGGGCAGGTAGCCTACGCCACCAGTTACACCAGTCGTTGGGAAGGTGCTACGCAGTGAGCCAAGTGTTTCGTTGGTCCAGCGCTCTTGCATGCTGGAAGCGCCTTGGCCTTCGGTGAATGAGTCACCCCATGCCACCCAGGTAGCTGGTGCTGTGTTGCGGTTCTTTACGGCATTGCTCCAATGTTCCAGAGCATTATCGCCATAGCTACTGCCAGCGGGTGCTGCAGTTGCGTTACCAACCGTAAAGGTTTGGGAGGCACCGGCCTGGTACCAGACGTTGTTCACGCTGATGCAGGTAAAGTAGGTGTAGGTGCCGGCGTCGAAGGTCTTTTCCGGACCATTCAGGGTGGTACCGGTGGTCGTTATGACGTGGTTCGAGTGCTTAGCAAAATCCCAGATATTGCTGGCCGCATCACGGGCACAGATGCCTGCGTACTGAGCAGTTGTTTGCGGGGAGGCTTGCACGGTTGCCGTAGCTGTTACATTGGTGCCGCTGACCGTTGCGGACATTGACGTCAGTGTAAAGGTCGGGTTGGCGTGAGCAATCTGCACGCCGCTGATTGGTGCGACTACCACCCCTAGTACGGCGGCCACGATAAGCAGCTTCCGGTGCATCTTTTTATATATTGTTTGTATCATAGCGTCCCTCCCAATTATATGTATGCTTAGCGTATCATGAATCGTTGTCGAAACGACATATAATCTGCTTATGTTGTCGAACGACTGTGAGAAAGTCCCTTGTCCGATGTCGTGGTCTCTTTCTACACTGTTACGTTGACAGTATCACCGTAACTATCCAGGAGGGTAATATATGATAGCAGCAAAAGCACGGGCAGTATTTGGCCCGACCGAAGCCTTTGAGGCCACCACCATTGAGCGCCGAGACCTCGGGCCAAAGGATATCGTCATCGAAATTAAGTACGCCGGCATTTGCCACTCGGACATCCACACTGCCCGCCAGGAATGGCATGAGATAGAATACCCTTTTGTGCCAGGCCACGAGATAGCCGGTATTGTGACAGAAGTGGGTTCGGAAGTAACCAAGCACAAAGTGGGCGACCGCGTAGGCGTAGGCTGTATGGTTGACTCCTGCGGCGAGTGTGCCAATTGCCAGAAGGGGCTGGAGCAATACTGTCTGAAGGGCAACACCGGCACCTATGATGACGTGAACAAGTACGGGACCGGTGAGCGGACGCAGGGCGGCTACTCGTCACACGTAGTTGTAACCGAAAAGTTTGCTCTCAAAATTCCTGCATCCATTCCCCTGGAAAACGCCGCACCCTTGCTATGTGCTGGCATCACCACTTACTCACCATTGCGCCATTGGAACGCTGGTCCCGGCAAGAAGGTAGCCATTATCGGTCTGGGTGGCTTAGGCCACATGGCTGTCAAACTGGCACATGCCATGGGTGCTGAAGTGACCGTCCTGTCGCGCTCACTCAGCAAAAAAGAGGACGGCCTGCTGCTGGGTGCCGACCACTACTACGCTACTGAAGATCCAGCTACTTTTACCAACCTGCAAGGCAGCTTTGACCTGATTATCAACACGGTCAGTGCCAAGGTAGAGCTGGACCAGTTCCTGGCCTTGTTGGCCGTAGATGGCACCATGGTGAACGTTGGTGCACCGCCAGAGCCATTGTCGTTGCAGGTCTTCAGCCTGATCCCTGGCCGTAAGTCATTTGCCGGTTCAGTCATTGGCGGCATCCCTGAGACCCAGGAAATGTTGGATTTCTGTGCCGAGCACGGTATTGCCGCAGACATCGAAGTTATTACTGCCGACCAGATTGATGAAGCCTGGGAGCGGGTACTGGCATCCGATGTCCGTTACCGGTTCGTGATTGACGCTAGTACCATATAGCCCGTCTACACAGCGCAGTTACACCATACACACCCCAGTCCAGGCTGGGGTGTTTTGCGTAGACGATATCTAACAAGCAAGGTGCATGTCTGAAATAACACAAATTTGTGTTATTTCAGACATTTGTGTAATATGGGGGTATGAATAGAGAAAAAGAACTGATATATGCAGACCGCGCTGGCCGCTATTACGCCAGCGCCTACGGTCTGCCACCAATGGCCGGCCGCTTAATGGGCTACCTGACAGTCTGTGAGCCCGAAAACCAAACGATTGCCGAAATTGCCGACGCCCTGATGTCAAGTCGCAGCGCGGTGACCGGCGCCATCCAGGTGCTGGAGAATTTTCACTTAGTCATGCGGACACGCAAAGCCGGTGAACGCATGGACCGGGTGATGCCAGACTTTGCCGGCATGGCCGAGAGCGGTTTTGACGTTAAGCAGCTGCAGGAGCAGGCCGCTATAGCCCGTGAAGCCTGCGACGTGCTGGGAAATACCGCCTCCACAGAACGGCGCCATAAGTTGGAAGAAATAGTAGCCCTGACTGAATTCCTGGCACGACAGCTGCCGGAGATGCAGCAGGAATGGTTCGTAGAGCGGGACGCATTACGCAAAAAGCAACAGGAGGAACAGTAGCGTGCAAGCAATTAGTATGAGGGATATAACCAAGGCCTACGGCAAGCAAGCAGTGCTGAAGGGTGTCAATCTGGAGGTAGTACCAGGTACCATTTTCTGTTTATTAGGTACGAATGGCGCCGGCAAAACAACTGCCATAAACATTCTGACTACGCTGCTATCAGCTGATAGTGGCCAGGCTACTGTACAGGGTTTTGACGTTGCAGAACAGAGTGATAAAGTGCGGGGCTGCATTAGCCTGACAGGTCAGTTTGCGGCCGTCGATGACGTGCTGACCGCCCGGGAAAACCTGCTGCTCATTGCCGAGCTGCGCCACGAAAAACAGCCACAGCAGGTAGCGACGGCATTGCTTGAGCAATTCGACCTGACGGATGCGGCAGACCGCGCAGCTGGTACATTCTCTGGCGGCATGCGCCGCCGGCTGGATATTGCCATGGGCTTGATCGGGAATCCGGCAGTTATCTTTTTGGACGAGCCCACGACTGGCCTCGACCCGCAAAGCCGCAACGCCATGTGGGCTGCTATTAAAGAGTTGGCAAAAAGCGGTAAAACGATTTTTCTGACCACCCAATATTTGGAAGAAGCCGACCAACTGGCTGATACCATCGCTGTCCTGGACAAAGGTATTATTGTTGCCCAGGGTACACCCGCGGAGCTGAAGAAGCTGCTGCCACACGGCAAGATTGTCCTGACCTTTAGTGACCAGCAGGAGCTGGACGCAGCTGGCAAAACCCTCCAGGACTACGACACGACATCCGACGACCAAACGCTGTCACTGACTGTGACGACTGATGGCAGTGTGGCGGCAATCGCCAAGCTGTTTAATCACATGCAAGCGGCACAACTACAAGTAACCGAATTTGCACAAAAATCACCAACCCTCGATGATGCCTTCTTGCGGATCATCGCTCAAAACAAGGAGACAAACTAATGCACGCCGTACACGATACCATGGTCATGGTTAAGCGCAGCCTGCGCCATACTATTCGCAGCATGGACACTATCATCACTGTGGCCCTCTCGCCAATAGCTTTACTGCTGCTGTTTGTCTATGTGCTGAAGGGTACCCTGGGGAATGTGGGGGATGAGAGTTATGTGAATTACATTACCCCGGGCATTATCGTGATGTGTATTGTCAGTGGCATCGCCTACTCAGCTTTGCGCCTGAATGGCGACTTGCGTGCCGGTATTATCAACCGCTTCCGTACCATGCCCATCGCGCCGTCATCAATATTGGGCGGCCATGTCGTATCGTCGGTGCTTTCCAATTTGTTCTCGGCCCTGCTGGTGCTGGCCGCAGCTTTGCTGGTAGGCTTCCGTTCTGACGCCGATATCATGGCCTGGCTGGCATTTGGTGGATTGCTGACCCTGTTTACGGCGGCTGTTACCTGGATGGCTATGGTCTTTGGTCTGCTTGCCAAGAGTGCTGAAGGGGCAGGCTCGTTCAGCTACATTCTGCTGCTCCTGCTCTTTATCAGCTCAGCTTTTACTCCTACTGAAGGCATGAACAACGTGCTACGGGCGTTTGCCGAAAATCAGCCCATGACCCCGATTGTCGAGACCATGCGGTCGCTGCTGGTTGAGGGTGTGGCTGGGCCAAAAGCCTGGGTGGCCGTGGCTTGGAGTAGTGCCATCCTGATTGTCTTCTACCTGTTGGCGCTCCGTATTTACAAGAAGAGTACTGCCTAGCTTGTATGGCGTCAGGCTGAAGCTGCTATGATGGTTTTATGAACAGTAACACCATCGGACCCGGCCTGGCGCCCGCTCATGAATACCTGTCCCAGGACCAGCTGGCGGACAGGCTGGCTACTGCGCAGCAGCAAGTTATGGCCGGTGCCCGCTACATGCACTACAAACAGCACATCTATAAAGTGCTGGCCGTTGCATTGCTCGAAGCAGATAACGAGCCCTGTGTGGTGTACCAGGCCGAATACGGCGAAGCGGTCACCTGGGTTCGACCCGTCAGCAGCTGGATGCAGACAGTCACAGTGGACGGCAAGACAGTGCCGCGCTTTACCAAGTTAGATGCGTAGTAGTGCTTATTGTTGCTCCGTGCTTATTGCTATAATCTACCTATGAATATTCGCAAAGCAACTGTACGGGATGTGCCGGCCATCCATGCCTTGGGCGAGCATGTTTCGGAGTTTAACGTCAACGACCAGACGGTTACCTTCTGGCCAGCGGCACTGTTAGAGCACGCCGTGCAGTCGGACGACGTGGTTATATTGGTTGCTGAAGCAGAGGACGCCATCGTCGGCTTTTTGATCATTAATTATAGTAAAGGCCTCAAAAAAGCCCTGATAGAAAACATTTACGTCCAGCCTGACCGGCGCGGGCAGGGCATCGCCCACGACATGCTGGAGCATATGTTCCAGCTGCTGCCAGACATGGATTGCGAGTTTGTTTCTACCCTGGTGCGCCCCGACGCCCAGAGCGCCATCGACCTGTACAGCCGCAGCGGCTTTACGCACGGCGAGACCTTTTTGTGGATGGATGCCTCACTCAGCGACCTGTTTAAGAAGCGGGCTTAAGCGATAACACTGTGTACGTTGGTCGCCTTGCCGCTGGACATGGCGTGGGTCATATCGCACGGTATTTCGATTATTGCCGGCATCCGAATGATGCGTCCGCACAGACTGGGCAACCGTCAGTCATTAGCCCTGATGCACCAGATAGTCCCGAACAGTAGGTGTTGCTGCTGGTCTGCGCTATCATGGCTGTATGCAAAGATTCTCCCACCGTTCAGCAGTATTCCTGGTATTAATACGTGATAACAAGATCTTCCTGATGCGCCGGGCGCACACCGGCTGGTGCGACGACCATTACGACGTGCCCAGTGGTCACATAGATGGCGGTGAATACCTGACAGTGGCAGTCGCCCGCGAGGCGCACGAGGAGCTGGGCATTACCTTTCCTCCTTCAGCCGCTCAGCTGATTCACCTGGCTCACTTTATAGACAGCAAGCAGGAGTACCTGAATGCTGCCTTCAAGGTCGAGGAGTGGGAAGGCGAACCGCAAAACATGGAGCCCGAGAAGCATGACAACCTGGGCTGGTTCGACCTGGATGACCTGCCAGAAAACCTGACCCCTGGCACCCGGGCCATTCTGGAATCGTACAAAGCGGGCAACAACTACTCAGAAATTACCCTGGAAGCCTAGCCAACCTGGTTACAGGGTTAGCTCTTTCTGCAAAATATGGAGCAGTCGTTTTCGTGACTCGGGTTCATCGAAGTTGTGCCCGCCATCAAGGGTGACAAGGGAGATACCTGGGTTGATTGCTTCAAAATTAACAGGGCCCAGTACTTCATCATTGCGAGCATTAATGATGCGAAGCGTTGTGAACTTAGCTAACCGGTTATAGAGCGCTACCGGCTCTATGCCTGCCAGGCTTTGCCAATATTCAGGATGTATAACAGTGGTGCTGCCATCAGCGCGCGGCAGGCGTGTCCGAGCAGTCACATCGATAGCCGTTTCAGAGAGCGAGCTGAGCTGTTCGACCAGTACCGCCTCGCTTATAACATCCGGAGGGGTCAACATGATGACTTTGCGTATGCCTCGCGGCTTTAGTAGCGCTGCTACCACGCAGCCCTGGGAATGACCGACTATATCAATCGTCGCACCTGGATGTTCAATCCGGGCAGTATTAATAACTTTACGAAGCTTTTGCACCTGTTCGTTTAAGGGTTTGGCAGTGAGCGTATTGGAGCTTTCGTTGATAGGGTTGTAGTGGAACATGATGCTTTCGGCATCTGGTACGGCTCTAGAAATTGCGGTAAACAGGCCTCTGTCATCCTTGCGGACGCCAAAGCCATGCGAATAAATAATAATATGTGGGCGAGGGGGGTTCATCTACTACAGTATACTCTTTCTGATTCAGCTGGCCCGCAGCTTCCGTCCAGTATACTGATACCTACTATTCCGTAACTGAAAGGTACCTTATATAGACAAAGTAACTTGGTTTGAATTACCGGCAGATGACACCGCCCGTGCGAGCAGCTTTTACAG
Organism: Saccharimonadales bacterium (SeqCode); assembly: GCA_035629475.1. Taxonomy (GTDB): domain Bacteria; phylum Patescibacteriota; class Saccharimonadia; order Saccharimonadales; family UBA4665; genus JARIHD01. The sequence continues at coordinate 2,546 of DASPHS010000042.1, read as the reverse complement.
CAGCGTATTTGGCTGGGATATGAACGATATGGGTGGCGGCAGCATCATGGCGACATCTGGACCGAGCGGGGAAGACGGTATGCCCACTGAAGCAGGCAGCATCAACGGTGATATTTCACCCCGTAGTTCAGCGGAGGGTTTTGACAAGCCTTTAATCGTTATCACCGTCGAAGACATGGATGCCAAGATCAAGATGGTAGAAGAAGCTGGCGGCTCCGTAGCGCTTGCGCCGTCACAGCCAGAGGGCATGGATATGCGCTGGGCAATCGTTACCGACACCGAAGGCAACAATATCGGTATTATTCAGAACCTCTAGGGTTAAATTAGGGGCCTACTAAAACGAAAACCCCCAGCCGGAAGGTTGGGGGTTTTCTTTGGTAGCTAGAATCTATAGAAGAGTCCCTTACGAGCGTGTACGGTTAATGCTCCAGAAAATTGAGATATTATTGACGCCCTCAGTGCTAATAGGCGATGATGGAACTACAAGTAACGAGCAGTTGAAGGAGGGTTCAAATGCTACAAACCGTACATACAAAACTGAGACAAGGAAGTCGCAAAGCGCTGATGGCAGTGACCGCATTAGTCATTGGTGTCACGCCAATCGTCGCCTTTGCACCCACAGCATACGCCGTGGCAGAACCAGCTCCGGTGAGCTTGGCGGCATATACCGGCGGCAACAGCATCGGCCTGGTATGGCAGCCTGCAGCCGGCTCTACGCCAACCGGCTACAATGTCTACCGCAACAATACACTTATAGCTTCCAACGTCGCACCTGACGCCCGGTTTAGCCCAGCTTCAGTGAAAGCAATGCGTTACATCGACACCGGCGTCGTTGGTGGCACTTCGTATTCATACAAGGTAACCGCCCTGAACTCGTTAGCCGAAGAATCAGGTTTTTCAAACACAGCCACGGCGACACACCCGACCAGTCCATTTCCTGTACCCACGGTCACTATTAGCGCTACGCCACCAGCAGACCTGGTAAATTACATGAACTATAGCCGTACGATGTTGCGTGACTGGTATCCCAAGATGGCAACGTACCTCGGTAGCACTTCATCAACTCCGACAAGCTTTAACATTAAGTCGGTCAGTGACGGCTCATTCGGTGGGGCTGCCGGGTACCTGGGCAGCACAGACACCATTGGCATCAACGAAGACTTTGCTCGTAGTGTTATAAATAACAGCGAGGGCCAATCAGTATGGTTCCACGAAGCAACACACGTTATTCAAAAAGGTAATGTGAATGTGCCGTCTTGGGTCATAGAGGGCGAGCCCGGCTTTATACAAGAGCACATGATGCGTGCAAGCGTCGTGTCGAGTATGCCACCAGCTTCCACATCTTACTTAAGCGGATACGACAAAGCATCGTACTTCCTTAACTGGATACGGACAAACTACAGCTCTACGTTTGCACAGGATCTGCATGCCGCAGTCAAAGCCAGCAGTTGGGATCCTAATTTCTTCTACAATGAAACAAAGTTGACGGTGGGTGAACTGTGGACACAGATGACCGGTAACCGTGTCGGCAGCCAGATGGTCTTTAAGAACGCTTCTGGCAAATGTATACAGACCGCCAATAGCGCTGGAGCATACCCTCAGCTAAACACCTGTAGCGGTGGTGACGCACAAAACTTCACCTTCGTACCCGATTCCTACACCGGCACAGTCGGCTCGATAAAGTTCCGCGACAACCTATGCCTTGATGTACAAAGCTCCGGCACAGCAGATGGAACTCCCGTTTGGCTGGTGTACTGTAACACGTCAGCTGCTCAAGATTGGATTATTCAGTCCAATGGCACGCTCAAGAACACCAACGCCAACAAGTGCCTGCAGCCATATATGGGCAACGCCGCCAATGGCACCCAGATGGAAATCCGCAGTTGTGGCGGCTACGGCTCCCAGCTATGGGGCGTCCGCCCGCACTTCCTACTGCAAAGTACTGCAACAGCTTCAACGCTTGTAAATCTCTGTGTAGGTACAGCCAGTGGCGCCAACCCAAGCCCTGGTACATCAACTGCCCAGAACAAATCCTGCACCTACGGCGAGTCGCAGCTGCTTGAGTACGTACAGCAGAGCCCCGGCAGCAACTCCGGCAGCTACCGCATCTATGGCCGCAGCGTATGCCTTGAAGCTACGGGCACCGCCGATGCCTCACTCGTCGTGTTCGCACCCTGCGATAACAGCGACGCACAGCAATGGGTCCGTAACCCATCGATGCGCTTAGGTAATGTCTGGAACGACAAGTGTTTGCAATTGCAAAGCGCTTCGTCAGCAAACAACACCAATCTGGTAACCTATACATGTAATAGTGTTGCTGCACAGAAGTGGGCCTGGGCTACCTTCTAGCCCCAGCCTTGCTGCAATAGCAGAAAAACAGCCGGCGTACTGCCGGCTGTTTTTAATGCACGTTACTTGGTCTTCGTGAGCTGTCCGCGACCCTATTTGCAAGCTACCATCGATACGAATTCCCATTCGCCAGCCGCTGGCAGCTTCTTGATCTTGTAGTTATATTTTCCGTAATCCTTCTCGTACACCGCGGCACC
>DASPHS010000041.1:0-7394 GCA_035629475.1 Saccharimonadales bacterium (SeqCode) | reverse complement strand
TATGGTGCTTGACGGTGATGTTGGGGAGATTACCCCCATACAGCGCAAGCTATTGAACCAAGCATTTATAAGTTCTCAGCGCATGGTGTACCTTATTTCTGACTTGTTAAATGTCTCAAGACTGCGTACGGGCAAATTTGTTATTGAGCCTGTGTCTACCAATCTGGCTAATGTAATTGAAAGTGAAGTTGAGCAGCTAGAAGAAACATCCAGTGGACGCAACCTCAAGCTTATATACAACAAGCCTGAACATTTCCCAACGCTTATGCTCGACGAAACTAAAATTCGTCAGGTAATCATGAACTTCATGGATAATGCTATTTACTACACTCCAAGTGGGGGTGAAATAACTGTGAATCTAGTTGAAAAACCTTTAAGTATTGAATTTACAGTGATTGACAATGGTATTGGTGTGCCTAAACACGAACAACACCATTTATTTAGTAAGTTCTACCGTGCCAATAATGCTAAGCGTGCTCGTCCTGATGGTACCGGCCTAGGGCTGTTCATGGCAAAAAAGGTGATTGTGGCTCAAGGTGGCGCCATTATCTTTCGAAGCCAGGAAAAGAAGGGAAGCACCTTTGGCTTTACCTTTGCTAAAGAAAAGCTTATGAAAGAGTCTAAAGGTGATAAATAACACCTAGCAGTAAAACATTATTTATTATATAATATAAAAATTATGAGTAGAGAAATTCTTAGTTCAGAGCGCAACAATTTGACCATTATCAAGCGTGCTGGACTTGTGCTTGGGGGTTTAATGCTTACGGGATTGGTTGTTGATAGTATGAGCGATAGTCTCAATACGTACTGTGAAGTTCGTGAGCAATTTGCTCCTGGCGGCAACGCTTCACCAGCGGCTCCATGTGATGCGAATGAGGTATTTAGGGCCAGAATTGAACATGCGGCTTCCACAATGGCTGACGCATTTACACCCGAGTTTAGACCACTCTTCTCGTTGGAAATGTAATTAAGCTTGAAAAATATCGCCCCAGACTACATGCCATATGCCTACCAATCCCGAACATGAACAGCAGCCAGCTGAGCCTGAGACGCCTTTTGAACGGTGGCTAGCGGCCATTGCTGCGCGTGGCGCCTGGGAACTGAACGGTCAGGCGTCTGCTGATGGCGGTTATGATGATGAGCGATGAGCTGCACGCCAGCGGCTACGCAGGGATCCGGAGTAGCAGCCCCCACGGGGGCTTTTTTATTTGCACCTATTGTTGTTCTTGAAGCAAATGTATATTGCTGCTAACATAACAAAAAACAAACACTCTCGTGCCTGGTGGGGCAAAACATTCCCAATACTCTATGTCAGCTGCTGCTGTGCATAGCCTTTACAGATACGAGAGTATTGACTTTTATTGATACTTATGTTAATATAGTAAACGAAACACGAGGAGGTGGTTCATATGTTTAAAAACATTCTAAATCGTATAAAGCGTGCTAGCTCCCAGAAAATGGTAGTTGGTGGTGCTTTCGTTATCGCCATGGTTGCCGCAGCAGGCCTTGGCTTTGCAACAAAACAATTTACTAGTGCTGCAGTAGCTCGTGACTGTGACGACAACGCTATTATGCGCTGTGGTGCCGACGACGTGAAGGAATTCATTTCCGACGCTAAGTCTAACAACGGCAACACCCAAAAGGTACAGAGCGACATCCAGGGTATCTACAACCACTATGGTCTGTCTACCAGCGAGTACACTCGCTTTGAACAGACTGCTCAGGTTGGTACCGTATACGCCGATGGCCGTATCGTTGTAAATGGTCAGACCGTTGCAACTGGTGCTACCAGCCTTGGTCGCCAGAGCTTTGGTAAGCCAGCTAATGTACGTAAGGCTACGCCTATCAATGGCAAGACGTACTACGCAAGTTCTACCAAGGACTCATTTGCTAAGGGCACATCAAGCCTGCCAGCAATGGTCATGTTCGACAGCAAGGGTCAGGTTGAATTTGCAGCCTTGATGGCTTGTGGTAACCCAGTTTGGGGTAACAAAGTTACTCCTGAGTACTCTTGTAAGTCTTTGAACCAAACAGCTGTAGCTGGCAAAGCTAACACCTACCGTTACACGACGACTGTTGGTTCTATGAAGAACGCTACAGTAAACAAGGTTGTTTACAACTTTGGTGACGGCAGCGCTCCTGTAGAGAAGAAGAGTCCGAGCGACGCCGTAGAGCACACCTTTACTAAGAGCTCTACTGTAACCGTAACGGTATACTTCAACGTTCCTGGTAAGGGTGTCGTAGCAGCTACTGTTGTTACGAACTGTAAGAAGGCTGTAAAGGTTACACCTCCACCAGCTCCTTACTACGCATGTGTAGCTTTGACTGCCGTTGCTCGCAACGAAGAAAAGACAGAGTTCCGTGTAAGCGTTAAGACCAACCAGGGTAACGGTGCTGTTCTGAAGGACGTAGACTTTACCTTCAACAACGTTACCACTACTGGCGTAACTGCTAAGGACGCAAGCGGCAACATCTACAAAGACTTTACCGTTGCCAAGGATGGCAAAGAATACACGGTAGCTGCCAAGGTAAACTTCAATGTTGCCAACGCTGTTCAGAGCAAGAACTGTGTCGTAAAGATTCAAGCTGAGAAAGCACCTGTGTGTGAAATTCCCGGCAAGGAAATGTACCCACCAAACGCCCCTGAATGTGCCTACTGTGAAGTACCTGGTTACGAGAACCTGCCAAAGGACTCTGACAAGTGTTTCGCTCGCTGTGATGTTCCCGGCTACGAGCACCTTCCTAAGGACTCACCTGACTGTGCATACTGCCCAGTAGAAGGTAAGCAGGATCTGCCAAAGGACTCTACCGAATGTGTAGAAACTCCTGAAACACCTGTAACCCCTGAAGTTCCTGAAGAACTTCCACACACCGGTATCGGTAGTGCGTTCGGTCTCTTCGCTGGTGTAACTGCTGCAGGTGCAGCTGGTCACCACCTGATCAACCGCCGCAAGCGTCAGTAGTCCACGCTGACCCCTTCCCGTCGTCATTGCGGACGAGATCCGCAACCCAGTGAAAAAGGATTTCCTACAACTGGGTGCCGGATCGCAGTCCGGCATGACGGTGCGGAAGCCTGTGGATAAGCGGTAGCCAAAGCATACAAATTATGCTACAGTTACTAGTAACGAGCAATTGACTGACCGCTCCATAAGAGAACACTCTTCGTAAAAAACCTCTGGTTGCACCCAGAGGTTTTTTAGTGTGTTCACACCGTGACTATGCAGCGCCGTGGTTGCGCAAAAGACGCTTATGGTCTACATTGATAAGCAGAAGATCCGGGGGATATATGGCGCGTTTACCCGCACCTGGCGGCGATGATAATACATGGGGCACGGTACTCAACGATTTCCTACAAGTTGAGCACAACCCAGACGGCACTCTCAAAAAAGCAGCTCAGATTACTGCCGCCCAAGCGGCTGCCGATGATGCTCAGGACGATGCTGCTACCGCGCTGCAGGCGGTACAGCAGACGCGTGGCCTTTGCGTATATACAGGCAGCGCGTATCCGGCACGGCCAACCGGCTTTGCTGCGGTAGAGTTTATCGGTCCTGTTGACCCGGGCAATCTCGCACAAAATAACGATACCTGGATTAACACGGCATGAGTGTCCGTGCAGTTCGGAAGGCTGGTACCTGGCAGCCGTTGGCTGCAAGCACCGAACCCCCAAGTGGCTTTGCTTCTGCCGCTACGACCGGCTTTGTTGCCTGGCCGGGATATACCGGCAGCCTGATCCGCTCGTACAAAGGTCGTTATGGCGCTGCCGAATCGGGCACGATGGGTAACCCGACAATCATTTCTGGTTTGCAGTGGGGGCCGGATGTCGGTAGTGTGCGCATTGATGCTACAGCACACGACATTACATTCAGGGGGTGTGAAGTCGTAGGTTGGGGGCCGGAACTGGGCGGCTTCCACGTTGAATCAGGCGCTCAGCGCATAACATTTGAGTACTGCACGGTGCACCCGGCTACTCCAACCGACAACACTGCAGGTTCATACACCAATTCGCGCCTGCAATATGCCATTTATTCCAACGGTGAGTACACGACTATTAATCGCTGCAATCTGTACTGGTGTCCCAACAGTATCCAGGTAAACGGTACTGGCACCGTCGTGACGAACACCTATGTGCACGATATGACGTATTGGTCAGCGCCCACCGGGCCTGGTGGATTTACCGGCGACCACTTGGACTGCATGCAGATGAACGCTGGCGTTAACAATGTTACTATAACCGGCAATACGTTCGTCCTATTGCACCATGATGGTGCTTATCTGAATCAGACGTCGCCGCTGGCACTGTTCCAGGACTTCTCGCCCACAGTCGCCTACACGAATGTTCTGATTGAAGACAATTTGTTGGCAGGCCCGGTGGGCGGTGGGGCATGGCTCTATGCTGGCTACGAGACAGGCAAGGGCGGCGTTGCCGGATCGAATGTCATTGTGCGGGATAACTTATTCTGGGATGAGCCTTTCGGGCGCGGCGGGGCGCCCCGCTCAGGGTACCAGATGGTACTGGCCGCCCAGCCATGGGGCGTATCTGGCAACCAGTGGACAAACAACCGGTGGTACGACGGGCCTAACGCGGGCGTGGTGGTGCAGTAGTGGCGCTGAGCATCAAGCAGCACAAAGCCGGCGATACGGGCACGGCAGCACCGGCCTCGACATTGGCGTCATTGGACACGCCCTCAACCGCCGGCAACACACTGGTGTTGGCGGTCGCCTCTGACGCGTACATTACGGCACCGCCACCCGGCTGGACGCTCAACGCCAACAGTAGCAACATGACCTACTTTGGCCAGTATGTCTATACCAAGGTAGCCACGGGTGGGGAATTGTCATGGACCATCACCCCTAACTCATCGGCATCGCTGGCCTGGGTGGTGCTGGAAATTGCTGGTGCCGCCACACCGGCATTTGACCTCGCCGCCGCGCAGTACACGCAAACGTTCGGATCAACCTATACAACGCCGACACTGACACCAACTGCCGGTGAACGACTTTTGCTGGCGGTATTCGCCGCTTCACTGAACGGTACCTCGCTGCGTGGTGTATCGGGGTGGACCAACGCTTTTAGCGACACCACCGACAGCTGGACCAAAAAGACTTCCGGTACGAACGACATGCTCGGTATTGGTGCGCAGGTTGTCATTGCCGACGGTACAACCGGATACAACACAGGGATAATCTGGGACAACGCTGCTTCACCACAAGCCCGTGGTGCGATTCTGTTGTCGCTCAAGGGTGTGGTTGGGGCTAATCTTGCTCCGACTGCCAACGCGGGCAGCAATCGTACGGTGGCAGCAGGTCGGATGGTCACGCTCAACGGCCTCGGTTCAACCGACGGAGAAGGAACAGTCAACGGCTATCAGTGGCAGCAACTCAGCGGCACGCCCGTCACGCTGCTAGACGCACAGACGGCCACACCACGCTTCACTGCGCCCACTGCCGATACCTTGTTGGTCTTTAGCCTGACTGTCACCGACAACGAGGGTGCGACCAGTGCGCAAACTACGGTGAGTATCACCGTATCGGCTGGCATAGAGCCAAGCGTTGCAACCGTACGCCTATCGGGTGCGTGGCTGGACAAGCCCTTGTATACCCGGCATAACGGCAGTTGGAAATCATAAGCAAATAAGGGTGTGCCATTAGGAAGCCGCCAAAATAATGCTTCCAATTTCACCCCTGTTATGTTACAATAGACCAGTCCAAACAGCAGCGAGCTACATGCTCAATTAGTAGCTCGCGCCTGGTCTCGTCGTCTAACGGTTAGGACACCGGGTTTTCATCCCGGCAATCGGAGTTCGATTCTCCGCGAGATCACCAAATAAGAAATACTAGGCACTTCGGTGCCTTTTTTCGTGTTTAGTAATCTGTAAATTGGTGAAAGTTTAGTCGTGCTAACTTTTCCGTTCTGGTGTATTTGAATATCACCGGGGAAAACTAACTTTTGACACGTCTCTCTTGTATCGGGGTCTAACCCAAACCAGTTGGCAGGTAGGTTGCTCATGAAATCAGCCACGAACCTTGCAAACTTATCTACGTCTGCGTCGATTGATTGGATTGAGGCCAGCCGGTCTTCGAGCAGTATTTTCTGCGATTGTAATTGCTCGAGTTGCTTTTCGAGCTGATTCTTCATAACCTCGCTGGGGGTGCTGGCGTACGCCATGGCTGTGTCCGACATTGGCTGTGCCAGCTTAGCGATTTCAGCTTTGAGGGCGGCAGCTTGCCGTATCCGACCCTCATTATTGGCTCGCCATACCTTGGTTATTGCCGTCATAAACTTTTCGGCCAGTTCCGGCCTAACGTATACCCGCTTCAACAATTCGGCATAGTGCTCGTGAACAATGTTTCTGGCAAAAGTTCTGCGACATTCTCGGCAGATATATCGCTGATAGGCTCGCTTCTGCTTATTTGTGCTGGTGGAACCAGTGACCTTGCGTATGGTCCCGCATTCGCCACAAGAAAGCAGCTTTGCCAGCGGATACGTTGGGTTGAAATGCTTCTGGTACATCCTGGGCTTTTTGCCCTTGAGGTGTGCGAGAATCCTGATGTGCTCGGCTTCGGTAATCATTTTCTCATGCACGCCGTCACTGGCGGGCAAGTTTTTGACCTTAACCTTTCCCATATAGAAGGGGTCTTCAAGCATGATTTTGAAATGTGTACCGTCGAGTTTTTTGCCAGCTGGGGTTTTATAGCCAGCGGCGTTCAGCAGTGTCAATCCTTGCTTGGCCGTCTGCTGGCCGCTGGCTATCGATTTGAATGCCTCTTTCAATAAAGGGAAACGAGCAGGGTCAGGCGTATGAAGTCCGGGAACACTGCTCCGAACGTAGCCGGCTTTGGGCTGGTGAGGAAAGTAGCCGGCTTTGACACGGTGATGCATACCATTCCTGACACTGACCATACGAGTAGCATTGTCATTTTCTCCACCGAACAGCTTTATCATCAGGTTCAACTGAGCCGTAGCATCTTTTGTATTTAGCTCTGGGTGTGCTCCGAAGAAGATTTGAACCCCTCTTTTTTCAAGCTCAGCGATAAACCAATAAGCCTCACTGACAGAACGCATCAGCCGAGTAGGCTCGTACAATATGCAATGCTTTATATGTTTATGTCGAGAACAATAGGCTAATACCTCTTTGATATCTGCACGCCGAAGGTTCTTGCCGTGCTTACTGGACACGGCGGAACTCCATAGCCTATCTATTACCCATCCTTGCCGGCCGGCTACTTCACGAGCACTTTCTTCCTGATTTTGCAGACTATGTCCATCCCGGGATTGTTTGTCGGTAGAAACTCGGCATATTGCAATGGCATGTTCTGATTGATTCATGAATCTTCGTCTATACCCGTTATGTATTGTTCGTACAGTACTTGAACCAAAGCTTCAAGCTGTTCGT
>DASPHS010000040.1:0-4272 GCA_035629475.1 Saccharimonadales bacterium (SeqCode) | reverse complement strand
CCGAGGCCGAGCCGAGTCTTGCTGACCTGATGCTTCGCTATCCCGATGTTGCTCCGACCGAGCTGCCTACCCTCATGGGCGCGATGCGCAATCCGACAGCTGGCCACCGTCAAGACGCCTGGAAGCGTGCCAAACGCCGTGCCAAAGGCGGCGTGCGAGGGTATGGTCTCTTTAAGCCGGGCTCCGGCGCCCTCAGCTAACTATGACTGAACAATATTATTCCCGGGCGTATGCCGAGCAAGCCGCCCTCGACATTATTCGGGATGCACCACGCCGTCCGGTTGCCGAACATGTCGCTCAGCTTATCCGCCGCGGGCTGACCGATGATGATATTCTGGCCGCTGGCAAGGAGTTGGGTTACGAGCCGCCCATTATGGATCAGACACTCGCCGAGCTGGATGTTGCCCTGCCCTATATTGCGCAGGTGTCAGATGTGGTTGCTGACAGGTACGCTGGTTACCAGCGACTGCATGCGGCACGTGACCAGGAGCTGCAGCAGGACTACCATGCTATAGCACATCCCGAGAGTCCGGCACGGCTACTGCCTGCCAGTATGCCATTCGTCCGTAACCTTCATTTGAGTCACCGTGACGGTGCGCGCGACTTTCTGGATAGCTATGGCATGAGCGCTGCCTGGGCGGTATCACCCGAAGACGCTATCGTAGTGGTGGACACGGGGTTCATGGGAAATGTGGCAAAGCGCCTCAAGGAGGCCATCCAGTCTTTGTATGGCCTTGCAGTTGCGCCTGACAAGGTTGTAGCGGCATTGGTTTGTTCATTGTCCACGGAGGTTGAGCAGTTGATTGACGTGCCAGGTACAGTTGCTGACATGCTGGCCCGTCTGCCGCGTATGCAGACGCTCTACTCGCCATATTCTAATAGCCGATATGCCCCGTCGACGCACCCGCTGGCTACCAGCCTGCAAAACATGCCCCGGTTCCATGGGCCATACATAGGTCTGGAGTATAATCCTACGTCGCAAACGTATGCACCCTTGATGAGGGACGCGCCCCTGACGACCAATGTCGACAATATGAACGGCCACGATACCACGGATGGTTGGGCAAACTTGACCATCGTTAATCCTGTCGCCGCCGCTGTGGTGCAGGCCCGGACGGTGCGCTACGCGCTACAAACAAATAATTTGCTATAGTTAAACCATGAGCGAAATCAAACTTGTTGCTATTGTTGCAGGCTGCGTCCTGCAGAACGAAGATACCTTCTTGCTAGTCCAGGAACGTGATGAAGCCGTATACGGCCTATGGAACCTGCCCGCCGGTTACGTGGAACTGGGCGAGACCATCGAAGCTGCTGCCGTCCGCGAAACGCAGGAGGAGTCCGGCTACCAGGTGGCCCTGGAGCGTAAAATCAGCATTGACCACGTGTCACCGGATCGGCCAATCTTTCATGCCTTCAAGGCAACTATCACCGGTGGACAACTTGCATTCGACGCTACAGAACTGTTGGATGCTCGCTGGTTTACCCTGGAAGAGATCCAGCAAATGCACCGGAGCAACCAGCTGCGCAATGACTGGCCGCTCCGTTCCATCGAAAAATCATTGGTAGCCAGCTAGCTTCCGGTATTGCCGCATAGCCAAAATTATTGTACTTTAGAGCGATGATATCGCTGAGCAGACGGAAGGTTAACCGGGAATTCGGCCATATGCGCCGTACGTTTTACATGCGTCAAGAAGGTTACTCACATGGCGCACCCCCGTATTCCACTGCGGATTTTATTAGTCACCTGCCTGGTACCGTTGAAGGACTGGCTCTCTATGAGGCAGAACGCTCCGAAAACGACAAAGAGCGCCAGGCGGCACGTGATCCGCGCCGCAAACGCCGTGTAGCACTGGCCTGTGCGGGCGTGTTACTGACGGGGGCTACGGGATTTGTGGCTAATGCCGAATTATCCGGTGATAAGTCCGCTGCTGCAGAGATTGCAGCGCCACCAGGTAGTTCCGCATACAATCGGGCGCTTGCCGCAGCCATGCTTGATCCGAATATCTTAAGGCGCAGCAACACCTGTGCGGCTGAACTACGGCAAGAAAGCCGCCTGCTAGAACTCATGACGCAGACTGGCCAGACCACGCCGTGGCCACCCGAGCAGGCCTCGCAGGCTGCAGAACTGGCAGCGGCACACGAAATCCCGTGTTCACCCACTCAGACACGGTTTACTGGTGGTGCGGTGCGTACCCGGGTGCATGACATGAAGCTTATTATTACTAAAAGGACGTTCACTCATTTCAATGTCGATACTGTCTGTAATGACTTTAATCAATCACAAAACGACCCGACATCCTGGCAGGTGAACCCGCTCCGAAAGGAGTTTATGGCCGACCAGGGTATTGCCTGTGCGCCACCGACTGAGCGGCCAGACTAAATAGGCTGGCCGTTGAAGGCTTTGCGGAGGGTTTCGCGAGCTTGGGTCAGGCTGCGTTCAAAGGCGGCATTGTGGCGCTTGATGGCGTCGTTGCGGACTGTCAGGGCTTCCTGTATCTCCACTTTGGCGGCTACCCGGTCTTTGCGGTCGAGGTTGAATGTTTGCCGGGCACTTTGCAGGTCCTGCATCATGTCCCTGCGTATATCGGCGCCTTTAGCGGGCGTCGCTTTACAACTTGCAGCGGCAGCGTCTTTGGCTTCGATTACCTTTTGCGCGAAGGCATCGGCATCGGTGACTATATTGGTCCGGCTGCTGGCTAGGGCGGTGGCTACGGCATCACGGTAGCTCATGCGGACATTGTCATTCAGCAACCGCCGGCGCTCCACAGCCTCACTGACGGTACGCTGGTACTGCTGCACTGCACCCCGTTGATTGCCGTCAGTAGCCTTTTTCAGGAGTAGTTCGTAGGCCTCGCTGCGTTTTGCATCCCATTTGGCATGTGCTTCCAATAGCTTCTGATCCCATGCGCTTTGCCTGCCGGCAATCGCCTGGTCGCGGGAGTCTGCTGCGGCCAATGCTTTGGTGCGCAGGTCGGTGAGCTTGGTGGTAACTTTTGCCGTATTGGCAGTCAGATTCGCACAGAACTGGTTCTGGCTGCTGGCAACTGCCCCGGCTGGTGCGGTCAGGCTGGCAGTCGCCAGAACGGTTACGCCGATACCCAAAAGTGTCAGGCGCTGGGCTGTCTTAGAGATCTGCGTCATTGTAGGCGTCTCCTATCTTACTTGCTGCCGTATCGGTGGCATCAACGCTATCCTGGTCCTGGCTGGTGTACGAGCCATCAATGGCAGCCTCGTCGTCTGCTTCATCGCCAGCGATTTTTTCAATTGCACCCGTGCTGCCCGGTGTTGCTGACGTATTCGTGGGCTCTTCTGATTGCAGCTGCGTCAGCGCAATTCCCGCACCAATCGCCAGAATGACTGCCGCCACCAGTACGATAACTTTGATTTTAGAAAACCCTGCTTCGGGCATAGTTTACATCTCCCCAGACATTAATACTTAAGCTTATTGTACCATTGGCGCCTCCATTGACGGCACATCCTGGGCGTAAAACTGCACCTGCCACTGAAACCGCCAGCTCAGACCAGCTGGTTCCACGTCATCCCGGCCTTGTGCCGGGATCCAATAGAAAATTGGATTCATTGCTGATTGGATTCCTGAACGGGGTCCGCATATATCTCTTCCCAATACCATAATCACAGATTTTGGTATTGCAAGGATCGGCCTAACCGCCACAGGCGGTTCAGGGGAATGACGGGGTAGTTTTTCATATTGGGGGAAATGTGAGATACTAGTCGTCATGGAATTACGCAAGTACCGGTGGTCAAAGGCCTATGAATCAGCCGAAGAAGAGCTGGTGGAGCTTTTGGCGGCCAAAAAGATTGTTGCCCTGCGCTGGGCTGCCGAAGAGGATGCTATTTTGCCTGAGCAGATCCACCCCCAGGGTACGCAGCTGTGGTGCGCCGAAGGCCAGTTCATGGTAACCGTCGACGATAAGATGTTTTCTATGCAGCCCGGTGACGTCATGGACATCCCTGCTAACATGCCCTACTTCATTGCCGTACGCTTCGGTGGTTGTGTCTGTTACCAGTCAGCTACTGACTAGCCTCTTCTTCGTCATTCCTGACGCCGTTCAGGAATCCAATACACAAGATGCATGTATTTCTTATTGGATCTCTGAACAAGTCAGAGATGACGGGGCTACGTATGAGGGCCGATGTGCTCTAAGATAGCAGCAAGGTCGATTCCCTTGCCCATGACCGGCTTCCACAAATCTCCCGTCTGCGCCAGCCGCCGTGGAATATTTTTGATGGTGAATTGTTCTGGCCGAAGCC
>DASPHS010000039.1:0-45022 GCA_035629475.1 Saccharimonadales bacterium (SeqCode) | reverse complement strand
CCACTTATCTCAGTAATCGTCCCCGCCTGGAATGAAGAAGCGGGCATCATCAAGACCATTCAGTCCGTCCTGGACAACGGCTACAAGAATACCGAACTTATCATTATTAATGACGGCTCCACCGACAATTCTGACCAGGTTATCAAGGACTACTTACGTGAAGTCAAAGAGACCAAGCGCAACAATGTCCGCCGCGTTGGCTATCTGTACAAGCAGAATGAAGGCAAGGGGAAGGCACTTAATACCGGTATCAAAATGTCCAAGGGCGACATCATCCTGACTATGGACGCCGACTCAGCCCTGGAGGCAGGGGCGCTGCAAAAGCTCGTCAAGTACTACCTGGACGACAAGATTATGGCTGTCGTCGGTAACGTCGAAGTCATTAACGCCAGTACCGTTGTCGGCCTCGCTCAGCAAATGGAATACTACTTTGGCTTCTACAACAAGCGTGCCCACGCCATTCTAGGCGCAGAATATATCTTTGGTGGCGCCTGCGCTTCGTTCCGCCGCGAAGTGTTCAAGACTATCGGCTTGTTCGATACCCTGAATAAAACCGAGGACATCGAGATGTCCATGCGCACTAAATTCCACGGGCTCCGCTCGACGTACGCCGAAGACGTCGTCTGCTACACCGAAGGCGCAGCCCGGGTGGGCGACCTGATTTCACAGCGCGTACGCTGGAAGAAGGGGCGCTTGGACACGTTCCGCAAATATCGCTCGCTCTTTTTCTCAACCGAAGAAAAGCATAACTTTTTCCTGTCATTCTTCATCCTGCCGTTCTCACTCTTGGCTGAGATTCAGCTGCTTTTTGAACCTATCGCGATTGCGATTGCGATTGCTTATAGCCTGGTAACCAGTGAGTATCTATCGCTGGCCATCGGTCTCCTGTTCATTATGCTCGTGTTCATTGCTGTGTCGTTCTTCCACAGCAGCAAGCCGCGACCACTGTTGATCTTTAGCTTCCCATTCTTCTGGCCACTGTTCTACATGCTGGATTGGATTGAATTCCTGGCCCTCCACAAGAGCCTCAAGATGATTCGCCAAGGTAAAGATGTTGAATGGCAACGCTGGGACCGTAAGGGTATCGGTAACTTCCTGGAGGGTGAGAAAGTATGAAACGCAAAGAACTCCTCGTCGTAAACGCTATCATTATTAGTCTGGTCGTCTTTTTTGGCGCCCTGACTGTAGGCCTTTCGGTCAACGATGACCTTGCTACACTCATCAAAGGAGCATTTGGCGGCAAGGACACGACAGCCTTGCAACAAATTGAAAAAGAAATGACTGCCACCTGTTCCAAAAAGCAGGCGTTGGCACTTACCGGCTACAGCAAAGACCCCTACCTCGGTAAATTGCAGCAGTACCAGGAGCTGTGTGGCTCGCAAGCTACCAACCGGATGATGCTATTTACCAGCTTCTCGGACAACAACACCGCCGCAGGTGATGCCGCCAAAATGGCCGCGCAACTGAAGACCTTCGCCGCCGCTAAGGTCAGCCCGATTGTCATCGCCGAGCCATATGTAGGCGATGGGCCAATGTCATACAAAACGTACCTCAGCGGGGCATATGATGCCGGTATGAACACCTATTTCCAAAAACTAAAGGATGCTGGCGTGACCGACCAAATGATGGGCCTGTGGGTGCCATTCCCGGAAAGCAACACGCCATTATGGAACAACAAAGACACTGAACCGCGAGACTTTTCGCTATCCGTGAACAAGTACGTGAGCACCATGAAAAAGTATTTCCCGAAGGCCAAGGCCAGCGTATTGCTGAGTGCGACCACCTATGACCCCAATGACCTGGAATACAATAATGGCGATTACATCAGCCTCGTGCCATACCTGCAGGAAATTACCCGGGGGAGTATCGACAGCATTGGCATCCAGGGATTCCCTTGGGTCTCTAACGCACAAGCCCAGCGCCGCGAAATCTTTAAGGCCGCCGAGTTCCTACAGCCCGAACTGGCCATTGAGGCCGCGCGCGAACTACGCATCCGTGATATCTGGTATAACACCGGCTCCTTTGCTGCCAAGTACACCCAGGACGACGACCGACGCGTGAATATAACCGCTAATGAGCGCAAGGCAATCCTGGCCGACATACTGACAACCGCCGAAAGTACCCAGGACTACCAGCAGAACGAGTACCGTGTATTTGTGAACCTGTTTAGCGAAGATAAAAGCGAGGCGGGCGAGGCAACCGACTGGTCATACTTCCAGAGCACCGAATCAAAGACGATCCTGAAGGACTTCCTGACCAAGGCCAACGATCGGGGCGTACCCGTGACCCTCTACGACAAAACCAAGTAAGCACCCTAGGCACTTGGCGCAATATATACTAGGATTAGGGTATATATGATACATCTTTTCGCCGATCAGCAGCTCGACCAAGCGTTTGAGCGTTCAAAAAATCTGTTAGACCGTGTTTCTGGCACGTTCTTCAATGCCGAATCGATCATAACGTTCATCGTGGCCATGACCATTGCAGTCGTTTTAGGGCGCATTGTGGCGGCACTGTTGCGACGGTTTACGCGTGTGCTCAGCACCCGGGCCGATAAAACCCAGGACTTGCGTGAAGTGAACCAGCTGCGTCGCATCGAGACGCTCACCGTGCTGTTCATCGCCCTGATACGCGTCGTCTTCGTAGTCTTTGCGCTGTACTTTTGGTGGGCTTACTCCCACCCCGGGCAACAACCGACAGCCCTTATCGGTGCCAGCGCCCTTGTTGCCGTAATCGCCGGTGCTACCATTGCGCCCATCCTGCGCGACCTGGCATATGGCGGCGTAATGATGGCTGAACATTGGTTTGGAGTGGGCGACCACGTCAAATTAGAGCCCTTTGGTGACTTACAAGGCGTCGTGGAGCGCGTAACACTGCGTTCCACCCGTATCCGTGGCCTGAACGGAGAAATCATTTGGATTAGCAACCAGAACATCCAGGGCGTGCGGGTGTCACCAAAAGGTGTCCGGACACTAGCCATCGACATTTTCGTGTCCGACCTGGAAAAAGGTCTTAACCTTATCGAACAGACCAACCTACGGCTTCCCACCGGCCCGCTGATGGTCGTCCGGCCGTTGCACATCATGCACAAAGACGAAGTAGGACCTAAATTGTGGCACATCGTCGCTGTGGGTGAAACCGCACCAGGTCGTGAATGGCTGCTACAGGATTACGCCGTCAAGAACATGAAGGAAATGGACGAAGAGAACAAAAAGCCCGTCCTGGAAAACGAACCGATTGCCAGGTATGCGGACGTTGAGGCCGACAAGCGTTTTGCCCGGACCGTACAAAACGCCCGTAAATCGACACTGCAGCGCAAGCAGCTGCCCAGCCCTGAGGAATTTGCCCAGCAGCTGCTCCTGAACCCGCTTAAAAAGTCTGGTGCCTATGCCCGGAGCAAGACCAGGCGCAACGACAAAAAGCCCTCATAACAGGGGCAGGAGTCATTTTAATCACGTCTCGCTAGTTAGAAATCTTACAGTTGATTCACAGCCTGCCAGCATACTATGGAATTACCATAAATCATAAGGGGGTTCGAAAAAGCCATGAAGAAAGTAAAGATCTTGTCCCACCCAACACAGATCGCGACCATCCAACTTGATGACTACAACTACGTCGATAGCGACGCTGATGACAAAGCAAACCGCATGCAAGTGCGCAAGTGGCGCAGACTCCGCCACGAACTGGCTTAAATCTATCCCATCATTCTTTTGCAACCGGGCCTACGCCCGGTTTTTTGTTATGCGTTATTCTAACTCCAGCCTGCGAATCTGATACCATTACAGATATGAAAAGAATCATTGGAGATGACCTCAAAACCATCCGCCCCTTCTTTATTGCAGCAGGCAAACTAGCCGAACAGGCAAAGTGCCTACGCGGTTTATGTGGAACGGTTGTCATAAAAGACGGCGAAATCATTGGCAAAGGCTACAATGGGCCGGCGTTTGATGATGTGGACAATCGTACGTGCAATGATGTGTACGAACTGCAAAGAAAGCCTAAATTCGATAAAACGTGTTGCACTCATGCCGAATGGCGGGCGATTATTGATGCCTGTAAGCGTAATCCCGATAAAATTGAAGACTCTGTGCTGTATTTCATGAGGGTAGACATTGAAGGTAACTTCACCGATGCGGGCGATCCGTACTGCACCACCTGCAGCAGATTGACATTAGAGTCAGGCATTGGCGAATTTGCCCTCTGGAATGCGGGCGGGGCAGACATCTATAGCGCAGCAGAGTACAACCGCAAATCCTACGATTATTTTCTTTAGTTACCGACAGACGAGACTGGGTCTTGCGGCCATGCTGGTATACTGAACCAATGACAGAGTTTAGACCTGTACGAGCGATCATTTTCGATATTGACGGCACGCTGACACCCGAGGTCTCATGGACCAGTCTTACAGCAGGCCTTGGCGCATCGGCCGATGAGCATCTGCGCATCTTTAATAACTTCCTTGATGGGTCTATAGATTATCCTGAATCCAAACGCCAATTGCTGGGGCTATGGCAGTCTACAGGCAAGGCAAACCAGACATTCATAAGCGAACTGTTTGCCGCTTGGCCTTTGAAACCTGAAGCGCCTGCTGTTATTGCGGAACTACAGAAAGACTATCAGTTGTGTCTTATAACAGGTTCCATGGACTTGTATGCGGCAACGATCGCCCGAAAAGTCGGCGTCCAGGAGTGGCACGCCAATACTGAACTCATTTGGAATGGGCAAGGGAATCTCGTGGATTATGCCTATCAGAAAGACCAGGCCGGGCAAAAGCTCACAGATTTTGAAGCCTTTTGTGCTGCTCATGGAATTTCGCCTGATGAATGCGTAGCGGTGGGCGACAGCAAGAACGACCTGGCACTCTTTGCGGCGTGTGGGCGCGGCGTGCTTTTGGCTGAAGCAGAGCCTTCACCCGAATTGGCGCCACATGCCTGGAAGACAATCCACAGCCTCACCGAGCTGCCATCTCTCTTACTTAAGGGGTGACAATTTGACGTAACACGTTTATAATGACGTGATTATGGCAGTGCGGGCGCTTGCGTGGAATGTAAAAGATGGATTAGGTGAACCAGATCGGGCACCTGTACTGTTGGACGCAGTCGAGCGCCTGGCACCAGATGTAGCAGGCTTTAGTGAAGCCTACGCCGAAGGGGCCGATGTCAGCAATACGGTCAGTACGCTTCGTAAGCTCGGCTACACCGTGATGCATACGCCGTACCACGATACTGACGGACGCAAGGACCGCCACGGTTTGCTGCTCGCCATTCATGAAGACGTGCTGCCCCAACAGCCCAGCCAGTACCCGCGCCCCCTTTGGCTTGCTAGTCGCTTTGCTATTCAGGGCACCGTTCAGGACCCCGAAACGGGCGAATCGATGACTACTCTGCTGACACACCTTAACGACCGTTCCTGGGCAGGGCGCAACATAATGCTTGAAGCCTATCGTACGCAACGCATGGCAGGCAATATGAACGGGGCTCGGGCAATATTAACTGATGCCAACTCTGCCGATCGCAATGACCCTTACTCTAAGCTTATGCGCCGGGCACAGGTACTGCGCCCATTCATGCGGCCCCTCTACCGTGACCCGGACCCCACTGTGCAACAGTCAAAACTAATGCGTAAAATCAGCCTGGGTTACCGCACTACCGACATGGGTAGGGATGATATCGTTGATCAGTTTGAGGCTGATGGTCTACGCGATGCCGACCCGACACATGCGCCGACTATTCCCGCTGAAAATCCTAAGATGCGTCTCGACCATATTTTTGTCTCTAAAGAAGTCCATGTACTATCTAACGCTGTTGGCGATTTCAACGCCGAAGCCGATCACGGCGTCTACCGCCCAGCATCCGACCACCTATACATCATGAGCGACCTCCTGGTCATCGGCCGCCAAGCCTAACTCACTCCCTTACTAATAAAACACCCGCACAAAGCGGGTGTTTTATTTGCGAATCCGGAACAGACTAAGCGCCTTTCCTGGACGAGCGGAGTCTGAGATGAAACAGGAGGACCGCAAGTGAGCCGTACTTCGGTACGGTGAGCGCGGACCGCATCTGTTACGCTCAGAATCTGCCGTTCAGGAAGGGCGCCATAAACAAACTAGAAGTGGTCACGGATGTGCTGGTAGGAATAGTCCCAATCAGCATCAGCTTTCTTATGCGGGTTAAAGATATTCTGAGGGTCAAAAATCTTTTTAGTTTCTTTGAACAGGTTGAGTACCTCTTCGCCGAATTGCTCCTTCAGCCATGGGCCGCGAACCAGACCATCGTTGTGCTCGCCGGACAGTGAGCCACCGTAGTGCAGCACCAGGTCATCAATTTCTTCCATAGCCGGCAAGATCTTGTCTTTCTCTGACTGGTTTTCCAGCTTCATCAGCGGAATAATGTGGAAGTTGCCGTCGCCCATGTGCCCGGCAATCGTTGCGAATAATTCGTACTTCTTGATGATCTTACGCAAGCGGGGCAGGAATTCCGGCAAGTGCTCAGGATTCACAATCAGGTCATCGATAAATGGTGCCGTGTGTTTGTCCTTTACCTTGCTCCGTAACAGCTGGAAGCTTTGGCGGCGCATGACCCAGAACTTCTCGCTGCTCATTTCGGTAGGGTCTTCCTCTTCAGCACTAATCTCGTAGTAGGCGCGCTTAATCTTGAGTTCCTTGTGCAGGGCAGTAATCTTCTCCTGGACTTCTTCGGCAGTCTCGCCGTTAAACTCAACCATCAGCACCAGCTTAGGAATACCCTTCAGGAGCATCAAGCCGTCAGGTATCAGGCCTATGAGGAGCTTAATGAATGCTTTGGGCCCCAGCATCTTCAAGAAGTAGGGCATAAACTTGATAGATAGCCACAGCGTAGCATCATCAAATGACTCAAATGTCGCTGGCTTATGTTTGAGTACGACATTAATCAGCTCACCCAACTTGTCGATGTCCTTCAAAAACAGCACCAGTAAGCCAGAGTGTGGACGGGCAGGGACCAGGCGGAACTTAATGTCAGTCACCAGTCCCAAAGTACCCTGGGAGCCAACGATTAACTTGTTAAGATTGAAGATTCCTGTCTCAGGATTCCATACATCCCACAAGTTATAACCCATGGAGTTCTTGCTGACTTTGGGGCGTGCATTCTGGATAGTTTCCATGTTCGCCTCGATCAGCTTGAAGAGGTTCTTGTACAGGTCACCCTCGTAGTCACCTTGAGCCATTTTTTTAATCAGCTGGTCTTTGGTCAGTGGCTTTACCACGTACTCTTTGCCGTCACCCAGCACGACGCTCAGCTCTTCCACGAAATCCTGCACTTTGCCATATTCCAATGACTTTTCACCACCGGAGTTGTTAGCGACCATGCCACCAATCGTACAAAGGCTGCGGCTTGCGGGGTAAGAGGGCATCAGGGCTTTCTGCTTGAGGGTTTCTGCCTCAAAATCCCGGTAAAACACCCCGGGCTGAGCGTGTCCCAGCGTCGGGCTGATATCTTTAATAGTGGTGAGGTGTTTGTTGAAGTCCACGATGATAGAGTCGTTGACCGCTCCCCCTGACATGTCGGTACCGGCTGAGCGGGCAGTTACCGATAGGTCGGGTATATTCTTCTTTTCTTTCGCTACGAGCGTTACCAACGTTTGCACATCTTTCGTGTCCTTAGGTGACACGACCAGCTGCGGCTTAATCTCGAAGAGACTCGCATCGTGGCTATAAAATTCTTTTGTGGCAGCATCATCAGCAAGCTCACCGGCAAAACCGCTGGCTACCAACTTCTTTTTAAATTCATCCATACCATAAGCTTAAGGGCTATGGTATATTTAACGCAAGCAGCATTTCATGCTAGGGGAACAAGAGAAATATCACATTGGGAGTGTGTCATACTATAAACAGCCATGCGTGCATCCGCCCACAAGTCAGCTCGTCGCAATCTCGCATCTAGTAAACGATCAATAGTGATGGTTTGCGCAGGCCTTGCATTGATACTCGGAACAACCAGCGGTGGTGCCTCACTTTTTAGCAGCGATGACAGCTTCCAACAGCGCGAATTAGCTGTGCCGAGCACCTTTGGCGGCCAACCCTCAGCAGAGGAAGCAGCTGCGACAAACCTGAAGAATCAAGCCCTCAAAACAATTGCAAGGCCTCAGCTGACGGTAACAAGTCAGCCAACGCAGTCACCCAGCATTAGCGTCAAGAATACTGACACCAACAGCCTCGGCCCAACCAAGACAACCAACAAGGCAACGGCAACGGTAGACGCCATACAGCCCACTGCCAGTGAACACACGCCACCCCAAACAGCGCCGGTAACACCCGATGTACCGGTGAACACGCCGACACCACCCGTCGAAACCCCAACGAGTCCTACTGAAGGCGATGGCAGCAGCAGCCCCGACCAACTCCCCCTCGAGAGCAGCCTGCAGCAGCGCGGTAGTCAACAGGTCCAGGAGCAGGCCACAGATAACTAGGGCCGCCTCTGTAAGCGTTCTTACAGAGCGCTAACAGCAAAACCGCTACCATACGATGTATTAAAAGGAGCTTCCTCATGGACTTACAAGAAACGTTTTACCTTATGGGCATTATCTACATGGCCATCATGTTCATTCTGATGATTGCCGCCGTGATTGCCGTATTCGCTATCAAGAAAAAGATTGACCATATCCACCACAACATCGAGCAAAAATTGGCTATGGTTACCAATATCGCCCATGCTGGCAGTGAATTGGTCGAGAAAGCCAAGAGCACGTTCAAAAAGCACGCCTAGCAGAGTGACATGAACATCATCACTGTCGTTACCCAAAAACTCGATGCATTCCAGCAGCGCCACCCTGTAGTGGGGTTTCCGTATGCTGTTATCAAAAAATTCGGTGACGATAATGGTGGCTTCCAAGCTGCGCTGATAACATACTATGGGTTCCTGTCGCTCTTCCCGCTGTTACTGGTACTGGTGACGGTCTTGCATCTGGTGTTCAATAATAATCCGGCAGTTGAGGCGCAAGTATCCAGCAGTATCAACACGTACTTTCCGATGCTTGGTGAACAACTTCAGGGCAGCATTCAAAGCATGGGCAAAACCGGGTTTGGGCTGGCTATCGGTATTATCATTACGTTATATGGTGCCCGGGGCGCAGCCGACGCGCTGCGCTATGCGCTTGATAATATGTGGCAGATCCCCAAGGACAAACGGGCAGGCTTCCCTAAAAATATCCTGCAAAGTCTGAGTATCATAGGTATGGGAGCTGTAGGGTTTGCTGCAACTATCGGCGCCTCTATTATCACGTCATCACTGGGCAGGGCATGGTGGGTTAAAGTAGTCCTCAACATTGTGGGCTTCATTATTCTGGCCGGCACCACCACCGTCATCTTTCACCTGGCGACTGCCCGTCGCATTTCACTGAAGAATGTTGCCATTGGCGCGACTATATCGGCCTTAGGCGTTCAGCTGCTACTGACATTCGGTAGCTTACTGGTCGCCCACCAGCTAAAGGGCCTGGATGCCCTGTACGGTACCTTTGCCATCGTATTAGGGCTGTTGTTTTGGATTTACCTGATCACGCAGGTGGTTGTGTATGCCGCTGAAATCGATACCGTGCGCTACCATAAACTATGGCCACGCGGCCTGGATGCCAAGCACCCTACAGCAGGTGACAAAAAGGCCTACGCACTGGCGGCTAAGGCTGCTGAGTACATCAGTCAGGAAAATATTGATGTTAGCTTTGGTGGATCGAAGCCTAAAAAGGGAACACCAAAAGACACCTAGCACAAACAGCAATTGTACAGGGGCGGGCACAAGTGGCATACTAAAGGTACTATGCGTAAAAGCATGTCCCATGCCTTCACCTCTACCAAACGCCATACCAGCCTCCTGCTGGCCAAAAATTCCTTTGTCGTTGTCCTGTGTGCCGCGCTGGCACTTATCCTGGGTGCTCTGAGCGTGGGAGCTGTCTATGTGGCCACAAAGCCATCGGCGCCCGTCATTGGCGAACAGCAAGCCACGCCCCAACAGGCACCCGCGGGCCAGGCTCCAGTGGGGCAGGCCGGACAAGTTACACAGGCTACCGAACCGTTAGTCACCACTACAGCACCGACAGCACCGCAGCTACCAGATGTGGCACCAGAACAGACGGCCGAACCGTCCAAAACGGGTATTTCGCTCACCACCGACAAAGACAGGCTCCAATTACACCTCCAGGCACCGATTTTGACTGAGGATGGTATAACCGTTTCGGTGCCGAACATGGTGCAACCTGTCATTGAAACCCTTGATAGTGTCACCCGGCCCATCAAAAACCTCTTGCAGTAGGCGCTATCTAACAGGGGTGGAATTGCTTTTTGCAGCATAAGCAGCTATACTTGTAGCAGCTACTAGGAACATTCATGCTAGTAAAATTTTTAAGTTACATCGCCACATTGATCGGCACCAAAAGATACAAGCCTCTTGTATTTTCCGGCTTAGCCTTGGGCATGACGCTCATTGGGGTTACCGCCGTCTGGTCTGTATACCAAAAACCTCATGGCACCGCAGCAAGTACGGTGCAGCAGGCCGAAGACCCCACCAAGGAAGCACTCTCAGGTCAAACGCCGAGCGCCCGAAGCACTCGTGAAGACGCTCCCAGTGCCACACAGCAACCCAGCCAGGACAGCACTGCGACGCCTACGCCTACTCCCGCCACAACGCCCAACAGCATCACTGCTGTAAGCCCCAGTATCCAGTCCTCGACCGAGAGTACCGTGACACTCAAAAAAGGGACGACATCACAGCCCCTATCATTCAACATGAGCGACAGCAGCGCCGTCCAGTGGACAGTTACGAGCGACAGCGCCACCAGTCCAACAATCGTTGGCAACCAAGAAGCTACTGCCGCCACGGGCTTTTCGTTTAGCCTGCGCGTCGGCCAGGCCGCACCCGGCACCTATACATTTACGGTGCATGCCAAGGACAGCGTCCGCAACCTCGACCTCACCAAGACAATTACCGTAACTGTACCAGCGGAGTAACCACCTATGAACTGTACTAAGGCTATTATTGCTGTTGCCGGATATGGCACCCGCCGGCTGCCTATTACCAAAGCTATTGAAAAATGCATGCTGCCAGTGGGCAACCGCCCGATTATCGATTACGTTGTAGACGACTGCATACGAGCCGGCATAACCGAATTCTTTTTTGTGGTGGGCGAGGAATTCTCGCAACTCAAACGCTACTACGGCCATCACCAGCTCCTCGAGGAGTACCTGCAGAACAAGGGGAAAATCAAAGAACTGGAAGAGATATCCGAATTGCGAAGCAAAGCACGCTTTCATTACGTTATCCAGGACCAGCACCAACCCTATGGCACTACGACGCCGATATGGCTTTGCCGCCAATTCGTCCACCCCGACGAGAAAGTACTCGTCGTTTTTGGCGATCAGTTCTTCTACCGTGAAGACAATGGCTCCGAAGTAGCTCGCTTTATAGAGCGCGCCCAACACAGCGGCACGCCCTCAGCCATGCTCGCAAATGAAGTATCGTGGGACGAAGTGCACAATTATGGTGTCGTCGTTACCAAAGACGAGGATGGGCGGGAAATCTACGAACGTATCGTTGAAAAGCCAACCAAAGAAGAGGCTCCATCTAATCTGAATAACTCCAGTTGCTTCTTGATGGGCAGGGATATCTTCCCATTCCTGGAAGAAAACATGAACGCCGAACGGAGCGGCGAGTATATGATAACCGACGTTATCAATGCCTACACCGCAGCCGGCAGCCGTATGGCCGTCATTCGAGCTGAAGGCGAATTCCTCGACTGCGGCACCACCGAAGGCTGGCTCCACGCCAATCAACGGCTTATTACTGGTTAAGCACAAGCCCTATCCTGTATACTAAAACATATGAACAAAACTATCTCTAAGACACACATTCTCGTGGTCGGCGGTGGTTTTGGTGGCGTGAAGGCCGCTTTGGAAGCATCCAAGAGCGGCCTTTTTGATGTCACCTTGCTATCTGACCGACCAAATTTTCATTACTACCCAACGCTGTACCATACTGCCACCGGCGGCACTGCCCGCCAGTCCCGTATCCCCCTTGCCGAGTTATTTGAGAACACCGGCGTCAAAGTCAAAATTGGCAGCGCCGTACACATCGATAAAAAGAAAAAAATCGTCAAGGACGCAGACGGACACGTACACATGTATGACGTACTCATCATGAGCCTCGGCGTAGTCACTAATTACTTTGGCATTGAAGGGCTGAAAGAATTCTCCTACGGCATCAAATCACCCGAAGAAGCCCGGCGCTTCAAGGACCACCTGCACAACCAGCTAACCAGCGACGGCAAGCCAGACCTGAACTATGTCATCGTGGGTGGTGGCCCAACAGGCATTGAGCTGTCCGGGGCACTCAGCACCTACCTCCGCGAGATAATGGCCGCCCATGGCATCAAGCACCGCACACCGCATATTGACCTTATTGAAGCGGCACCCACCTTGGTACCCCGCATGTCAAAAGGCATTCAGAAAGCCGCTGCCAAGCGCCTGCGCAAACTAGGCGTCAAACTGTATCTGGGCAAAACCGTTCAGGGCGCAACCGCTGAGGGCCTGACCGTCGACGGCAAGCCAATCCAAAGCCATACCATCGTATGGACGGCCGGCGTCTCTAACCATCCGTTCTTTAAAGACAATGGGTTCACACTGAACGAGCGCGGCACAAAGGTTACGGTCAACGAGTATCTGCAAGCAGACGATGGTGTCTACGTCATTGGCGATAACGCCGACACCAAGTATGGCGGCGTAGCACAAACCGCCCTCTATGACGCGCTGTTCGTGGTAGACAACCTGGAGCGCGAGGCGCGAGGCGACCTGATGCGCAAGTACGAGCCCAAGCAGCCTATTTACGTGCTGCCAGTCGGTGAAAACTGGGCAGCGGTGCAATGGGGCAACCGGAACCTGTTTGGGTTCGTGGGATACCTGCTGCGTAACGCTGCCGACTGGATTGGCTTCAAGGACCTCCAACCCTTCTGGAAGGCCACCAAGCAGTGGGCCACCGAGTTCGACAACGAAGAATCCTGCCCACAGTGCGCCAAGGCACTCGGCGCCAAAGCCCCCGATATCATCTAGGTTCGCAGTTTATATATAAAGAGACCAGCGTTATAGCTGGCCTCTTTATATAGCGCGTGATCTAGCCTCGGCGCAGTGTGAGCGCTGTCCATACGCCACCACAAGCGATAACGTTTGCTTGCGCACCATTAGGCGCAGTAGCGGTCATTTCGTATTTAACTGCATCACTGTCGTCGCAACCACTGAAAAAGGTTAACGTGTCTGTATCGACTAGCTCTACGTTTGTGTAGCCGTTCTCTTCGGCATAAACAACTGCTTCGGCGCCATTGTTATACCCATTATCAGCCATTTCACCGATCGCCCAACTGGCCCCTATTCCGAAGGCTGCCACACCTGCGGTCATCAGTAATAGTTCTCGTGTCATAATAATATTTATATTATATAAATTAAGTTATGTCAATATTTACGGCCTCTGCCTGCGTGGGTGATACAATAGAGGTGTCTATGGGGAAGTATGATGTAGCCTTATCAAAGCTCAATGCTGAGCAGCGCAAGGCCGTTGAGACAATCGACGGGCCAGTGCTGGTAATTGCCGGCCCGGGAACGGGCAAGACCCAGCTGCTTACGACTCGCATCGCCCACATCTTGGCTACCACCGATACGCTACCACAAAACATCCTGTGCCTGACCTTTACGGAGTCCGCCGCACAGACCATGCGTGAACGGTTGAGCAACTTCATCGGTCAGCAAGCATATGATGTCAGCATCAGCACCTACCATGCCTTCGGCAGTGACCTTATCCGCCGCTATCCGGATTACTTTGCCGAATTGGCTGACATGGATCCCGTCGACGACCTAGGCACTGACAGCATCTATCGGGCTATCTTTGAAGGCCTGCCGTACAGCAACCCACTTAAATTTGCATCGGTGTACCTGCGGGACATCCAAACCTTTGTCAGTGACGCCAAGCGCTCGCTCCTGTCACCCGGCGACCTGCGGGCGATTGCCGACCAGAACGACAGCTTTATCACGGCAGCCAGCCCTATCGTGGCCGCCAAATTACGGGGCTTAACCCGCATCAGCAAAAGCAGTGCCGGCTTGTTCGAGGCTATCCTCAGTGAAGTAGGGGAGAGTGTGGACTTGGGCAGTGCCACCAACGGTGTCGTACCGCTGGCCAGCCTGTTCATGCAGGAGCTCGTGCAGGCGCTACAGGAAGTCGCTGAGAGTGGCAAGACGACACCCCTTACGCAGTGGAAAAATGCCTGGCTTGCCAAAGACTCGACTGGCAACTTTACCGTTGACGGCACCAAGACGAACCAAAAATTGCGCGCAGCGGCGGACATCTACCAACAGTATCTTGATGCGTTGCAAGCCCAAGGGTTATTTGACTATGACGATATGATTCTGCGTGCAGTACGCGCCCTGGAGACTAACGATGACCTGCGTTTTACGCTGCAAGAACGCTACCTGTATATCTTGCTGGATGAGTTCCAGGATACCAACGGCGCCCAGCTACGCCTGGTAGAGCTGCTTACCGACAACCCGGCCAGTGAAGGCCGCCCGAACGTGCTCGCCGTGGGTGATGACGACCAGGCTATTTATGCCTTCCAAGGGGCGAATTATTCACACATGCTGCAGTTTAACAACCTCTACCGCGACGTAGAAGTCATTACCCTCACCAAGAACTACCGTTCGCATGGCGCCATTCTGCACACCGCCCAGGGCATTGCCGAGCAAATTACCGAGCGCCTGCACCACAATTTTCCAGCTATTACCAAAACGATTACCGCCGGGAATAAAAACCTACCGCAAACGGCCATCGTGGAACGCCGCGAAGCCAAAAGTGACGTCGGGCAATACGCCTGGACGGCTGAACAGATTAAAAAGCTGATTGATGCCGAGGTTCCGCCCGAAGAAATTGCCGTGCTGGCCCCGAAACATAAATTCCTGGAGCCGCTGGTGCCATTCCTGCAAGAGCTGGACATCCCCGTGCGCTACGAGAAGCGTGAAAACGTCCTTGAGGATCCGTCTATTACCCAACTGGTGCGTATGAGCGAGCTGGTGCTGGCCCTGAACCGTGGCCAGCATGTTGTAGCCAATGCCCTCTGGGCTGAAGTGCTGAGCTTCGATTTTTGGCAGCTGCCCACCAGCCTTATCTGGAACCTTTCCTGGCAGGCCAATGATGACCGCGAAAACTGGACCGAGGTACTGCTGGAAAACGAATCACTCAAGCCTATCGCCTTATTCTTCATCCGCCTGAGCATGCTGGCTGGCACCGAAACACTGGAAACAATGATTGATTACTTGATTGGCGTTACTCCCTTGGACCTGCAGGAGCCCGACCACGCATCCTACAAATCTCCGTTCTATGCGCATCATTTCGAAGATGTCGTCGTGCCCGCCCGCGCCGAGCAGCCCGAAGGGCAGGTCAGTCTGGAGGAGGCCTTTGCCGCTGAAACGGAGCAGCCCAGCGCCACTATTTCGGCGTCATTCTGGAACCTACTGACCAATCTGACAGTGCTGCGCTCCCGCCTCCGCGACTTCCGCAAAGAGGAGGGTGACCAGCTGCACCTGGCTGACTTCATTAGCTTTGTAGCCGCCCATCAGGCCGCTAACATTAAAATCCTCAATACCAGCCCCTACCAGGAAGCTAGCGAGGCCGTGCAGCTAATGACCGCCTACAAATCGAAGGGGATGGAATTCCAAGCCGTCTTCGTGCTGGCTGTATCTGACGATGTCTGGGGAAGCAAAGCCCGTAACCTGGGTTCCCGGCTGGCTTTACCACAAAATCTGCAATATATCCGCTACGCCGGGGCTACGAACGATGAGCGCTTGCGCCTGTTCTATGTAGCCATAACGCGCGCCAAGACGCAGCTGTACCTCTTGAATTACACCAATACCTACGGTGGCCGAGCACAGACACGCCTGAAATACCTGGACGAGACGACCAATGATGATGGCAGCATTACCAGTCCGCATCTCCCGGTGGGTAAACAATCAGTCAAGCGCGCCGAGGAAAGCAATACATCGCTCACCACCGAGCTCGCCGCCTATTGGCAACAGCGTCATGAAGCAGCCGTGGGCAGCAAAGATTTGCGAGCGCTGTTACAGGGCAGGTTACAGCAGTTCCAGCTGAGTCCGACACACGTCACCGCCTTTGTTAACCTGGAACACCAGGGCCCAGCCGCGTTCTTTATGAATACTATCTTGCGCTTTCCCAAAGCACCGATTCCAACCGGCGAATTCGGAAACGCGATGCACGAAACGCTGGAGTGGCTTCACCGCTATAACAAGCAGCATGGCCACTTACCCGAACGCGCCCTTGCGCTGGAGACATTTGGCGCCCACTTGCGTGCAAAACGATTGAGCGAACAAGATACGACGCAGTTCTATGACCGCGGGCAATTGGCCATTAAAGCCGTTCTGGAACAGCGCGCCCACACCTATCACGCCACCGACGAAGCCGAGTTCAACTTCCGTAACGAAGGAGTGTTCATTGGTAATGCCCACATGGCCGGTAAAATAGATAAACTGATTATCGATAAGCAAAACCACACGATTACTATCGTCGATTACAAGACGGGTAAAAGCTATGACCGCTGGCGCAATGACCCCAAGCTGCATCGCTACCGTCTGCAGCTGTATCTGTATAAAGCCCTCGTTGAAGAATCGCACGCCTTCGCCGGCTACACGGTAACAGATGCCTATCTGGAGTTCGTGGAGCCTGACGAGGATGGCACCGTCCACGAGCTGCACATGGACTTTACGCCCAGCGAGGAAGCTGACGCCCGCAAACTGGCCGAGGCCATCTGGATGCGCATCAAGTCGCTCGATATCCCCGATGTCAGTGCTTACGCTGCCGACCTGGCGGGTGTACTGGAATTCGAGCAATTCCTGCGCGAGGCATAAAAAATACCGCCCCGATGAGCGGTATTTTTTATATGGAACCGTAGACTACTTTATTGTCTTGCGGCGGGCACTTGCCTCTGCGGCATCAGTCAGCTCTTTTTCAGGAGCAAACAGCAGTCCGTACAGGTTGAACCCGATAATCGCACCAAGCACCGGACCAAGAGCGTAGGTACCCCAGACCCATGAGTGAGCGCCCAGCGCAACTGCAGGGTTGACGTACAGACCCATACCAACACTTGCAACCAGCATGCCAAGCATCAGGGAAACACCCAATACCGTAGCGGCACGGCCGCCTTCGAGGCGCTGGTAGACAACGGCCGCCCAGCCCAAGCTGAAGACAAATGCACCGACAGCTTCCGCCACCAGCACCTTACCCTCAAATCCGGCAGTCGTGTTTTCCAATGTTTGACCTACCAGATAGCTGTACAAGAAATAGGCAACACCTGCACCAATGATCTGGGCAGCGATGTACACGATAGCAGGGACAGCCTTAATGCGCCGCACCGACCATAGGCCAATGGTGATTGCTGGGTTCAAGTGAGCACCGGATACACGGCCCAGGACAAGTGTCGCCATGACGAGCGTCAAGCCCGCAGCGATACCTATAAAGTATGGTGCGCCCAATTGCGAGCGGCCAACAGCCAGGATAATCAGGGTCAATAACCCGGTACCCAAAAACTCCGCCGCAATCATGGCGATTTTACGTCTTGTTATCATATACCCTCCGTAAGATTAGTTCTTACCCTCAGCGTAAACTAAACAGGGGTGTTTGTAAATAATTGCCGATTATGTATCACAAGGGACACGATAATTGATTAGATTCCTGAACGCATCAGGAATGACGAAGACGCACATATAATTTCGAGCTCAAGACGGCTCAGCGTGTGTGCAGCTTGGGATGGGACAGGAGTACCGCAAGTGAGCCGTACTTGAGTACGGTGAATGCGGAGCGCATCTGATCCGCCCGAGATGTGCCACGGTGTGGCGTCTAGATAGCACGAACAATGTAGGTGGGGAGGTCTTTGGCAAGTGTGCCATGGCCGCCATCGGTAAAGTCCTCGGCCGCCATAAGTGCTATCTTGTAATCTTCTTCCTGGCCACGGCCGATCAGCTGGGCATGGCGCTGCAAGCGCAAATCGTTGACGCCAAATACTTCACGACCGCTCGTGCGAGCACACACTTGCGTCTCATTGATAGCCAGGCCATCAACCTGAATGCGCACAATCTGTTCTTCTACGTGGCCATGCACGCCACGCTGGTCGTCGTTCAGCTCAGCAATAGCATGGTCGCCGCTGGCGGTCTTGACTGCTTCCATAAGCAAAGCGTCGCTCCAGTCAGCGTATGCACCGCGCTCCAGGCGATCCTGGTAGCCCTTGGTAATAGTGGCGCGGAGCGATTCGTCATACACACCCTCAGGCAGGAGCGCTTGCTGGCGGGCTGCAAACTTGGGCTCAGCAGTAAAGCGCACCAAGTTTTCGTTGATAGGCACGTACCCGGCGGCCGCCCCACAGGCAACGTGCGTGCAAGGAACCAGGCCGCTATCGCGCATAAAGGCAATGACTTCCTGAATACGTTCAGCAAGCGGTTCGTTCGGGTCCTTGTAAAAGCGGGATCCAAGTGCTTCAGCCATATGGAAGAAGAGCATGGTATCGGTGCCGACAATTTGTTCACGCACGGGCACAGCTTCGCCGTCGAGTAGCTTGATGGGCAAGCGGCCATCAGTGCAGGAAGAGTAGGCAAGTTCGGCTGCATTGACCCGGCTGAGACTGGCAATCACCGTTTCAATAAGGCGCTGCTGGTCGGCGTCATTATTCAGACCATCCTGGGGTTGAATACTGCCCACGCCCCAGCTCAAGTCGTCAGCGATGCGGGTAACAATAAAGTCACCGATTTGTACTTCCTGTACGGAAGCAGTGTCAATCTGGCCCATAGTAGTTTGCATATAAAATAGCTCTGTTTACTGGTTAGTACTTATACGTCCCGGGGGACTGTGTATCAGCGTTGATTATACGCCTGCTTATAAAATATACGCAAGGAAACGGCAATAGAGCGTACATGAGGGCGTGACGAATAACACAGCTATTGCTCAGGCTTTATTGCTACAGTAAAAGTACAACAAGGAGGTGATTATGAGCCAGCAGCTACCCGACCCAGCAACCGAGGCAGTAAGGGTTTGGCTCAAAAGCCTCTCATCTTCTGACTTAAAAAACCAGGGCTGGATACAGGTGAATCGTGAGTTTCACGGCATAGCTATGGCCATGCGGCCATTCCTGCAATCCAAGTTTCCGGACCCGTTGCAGCGGGCCGCCGCTTTTGACGGGTTAGTTGCTGGCCTCATGACACTCGGCCATTTTAAGGATATCGAGCAGCTGACTGCCACCTACGGGCAGGTACTGTCTACCGAATCCGCGTCCCGTTCGGTGGAGTAGGCACATCCGCAAACGCCTAAGTTCACTCATGTCGACCCGCCTTTTACTTTCTCGACACCGAGTTCATACAACGGCGACGTACCAGTATGCGCCTCATCGATAGCGGCATAGAACGAGTCGTGTGGCGGGCTCATAGGTGAGTACAGAGGGATCGTGCGACCATCCCGGCACAGTGCCTGTATCGTTGGCTCAAGCCCCTCGGGGTCGGTCGCAGGGCTTACAAAAGGGTAGCGCACAAGTTCTGATACATCAGCAGCGTCACTGACCACGAGCGCATCATCAGGTCCTAGCTCGAATGTCCGTACGCTCCGCTTAAACCCAACTTCCATTAATCGTCCCGGTGCCGCCGGAACCATACCGATCAGGTAGCTTCGGATCGCCACAGCCGCTGCGCCAGCGGGCAGTGCCCCATAGCCACAGGCCTCACCATGGGTACCATTTGCATAGGCCAACTGGGTATCGGTACTCAGACGCCGGAATTTCCGAAAGTAGTCAATATCAGGCACGGTCTCTCTGTCGCCAGTTATAAAGTGTCTTGCAGCATCAAAACTGCTGTCCGTCCATGGCGCCACTGTAGCCTCAGCTTCGCCAATTTTGTACAGACGTAGCAATTGGAACATACCCCGGCACAGTTCACCAAAAAAGTTTGCCGGGTCTTCGGCAGTCGGAAAGAGGTACTGCATTTCGGACTGCTGCCACCCATCGCGCAGCGCAGCCAAAGCTTCAACAGCTGCGTCCTGCTCAAAATAGCCGTGTCGTACCGCAGTAGCACCATATTGTCTTGTCAGGTCTTCGAGGAAGCGCTCACCCCGGAACCGCCCAGCCTCGTCACCACGCTCGCCTTCGGGCAGCAGCAGGTAATGTCGCAAGGGGTCGAGCCGGACCGGGTCGACTGCATAGCCCTGGTCCACTAGTTGGTCTTCGCGGGCACGCATCAGGATGTCCCCCAGACAGACAGCAGCCCGATAGGCGCGCATCGGTGGCAGTACTTGCTGGTAGGACAGACGGTCATTAGTAAACCGGGTCAGGTGGGAGAACATGGTGTCTTCCTTGAAATCCCACAAATGGCCCAGGGGCGAAGCATCGTTTATTCGCTCTTCGGGCTCGTTCGAGCGAGCTATCATGTCCAGCTGCGCATCATTAAACCCTGTAAACGCACCTAAATGTGCCTCGACCAAACCTAGGGGCAAAGGGAAGCGGTTCACCGTTTCTTCCGGGCTACTCATAACATCCTCATAGAATTTGTATATATTACAATGATAAATGCTATTTTTCAATGTATATGCCGGTGCTATACTATACTTTTTGTACGACACAAATATAAACCATAACGCCAAAGGATGTACTTATGAGCGATGTGATGGAACGCGCCCCGTTACCCTATAAATTACCTGAAGCAGGTCCTATGTGGACCGAAGCCGACTTCGATGCGTTGCGTAAAGATGGCATCTTGATGCCGGCTGGCTGTGGAGACGACCGCTGGCCACACGGTGGCGTGCAATTCTTTGGCGGCCAATATGGCCTGGCGCTCGCCTATGGCGCCGGCATGAACATGAAAAACGGCGGCTTCGATGCCGCGAGTGGCGGCATAGCCCGCGCCGTTGACCAGTTGGCGGTTATTACCGAAATTGCCCTAGAGACGAGAGGAATCCTTGGCCTGAACCACGAAAGCTGTGCCGCAGCCTTAGGCATGAAGGCCATCGCCCTCACCGGCGTCGAGCTACCGGGCATGACCCCTGAAGAAGAGCGTAGCGCTGCCCGACAGCGCAAAGCTGCTCTGGCACACGTTGCTGAGTTCAGTGATATGAGCGAAGACCGTTTCGACCAAGTGTCAGACAGCCTGGCTTATATGGCAATTAAACACGTACGTGACGCTGGGGTCTCCCAGCCGACCATGACCCCACCCGAAGGTAATGCCTGGGAGCGCAATGAGCGAGGGCTCCTGGTGCCTATCAAGGGCGGGATTCCACGCGTACCTATCGGCGACCTCAAGCACGAAGCTGGTATCGTCGCCATCAATGACGACCCCCGGCACACTTTTGATGCTATGGCATCATGGCAGCTCGGCGGCAAGGCCTACCACGTCAGCATGGGACACCTGGAGCGCGTACACGACGCTATGGGCACTTTCATGGGCCGCAGCGCCGCAGAGTACCAGTCCATGCGCGATGCAGTGGCTGTGTTTACCGCCAAGACCATCCTGAACTTGCCCCTGGCGGAGCCAAATATGCCGCTTGGCGTTCAGTACCTGCAGCGTGTCCAGCACGCCTAACGGAAATACCTCCAATAAAAAACACCCTCTCAAGTGAGGGTGTTTTTTATTGCGCACCGTTCCTAGTGACGGTTGCGGCGGCGGACTTGTGCCACAGCCAGGCGGACTGCCTGACGGTCAACCATTGCTTGGGCTTTTTCCAGCTCAACCTGATCTTTGGCGTTTTTGCGGACTTCGAGCGCGGCCTGATGGGCTTTTTCAGCCTCGGCCTCATTGACGTCATCACCATGTGTGGCTTCGTCAACAAGTACCCGGGCGTAGTCATCGCCGACTTCGAGCACGCCACCAAAGGTGGCAAAGTGTTCAAGCCGTGCTTC
This sequence comes from Saccharimonadales bacterium (SeqCode), assembly GCA_035629475.1. GTDB lineage: Bacteria > Patescibacteriota > Saccharimonadia > Saccharimonadales > UBA4665 > JARIHD01. The sequence goes on along the minus strand of DASPHS010000039.1, from coordinate 23,086 downwards.
GGTGTCACCCTTGCTGCGGCGGATGGTGATCACGCCGGGCACGACAACACTCAGCAGTGCTTCGTGGCCAGGCATGACCGTAATCTGACCGGCGGCAGTTGGTAAGACAACCGAGTAGGCGTCTTCGCTGAACTTCACACCATCGAGCGATACTAATTCAAATTTCATGATTGTATCTCCAGCTACTATTTAACTTCGCTGATGTCGCCCTTCATGTAGAAGGCTGACTCTGGCTTGTCGTCGTGCTTACCCTCAAGGATTTCCTTGAAACTCTTGACGGTGTCCTTCAGAGCGACGTACTTACCACTGTTGCCAGTGAACTTCTCAGCCACGTAGAACGGCTGGCTCAGGAAGCGCTGGATACGGCGGGCACGAGCCACGGTCTGCTTGTCTTCTTCGGACAACTCTTCCATACCAAGGATAGCAATAATGTCCTGGAGGTCCTTATAGCGCTGCAAAATACGCTGTACTTCGCGGGCTACGTTGTAGTGGTCCTCGCCAACGATCTGTGGGTCAAGCACAGTAGAGCTTGAGTCCAGTGGGTCAACCGCAGGGTAGATACCGATGTCGGTCAGCGCACGGTTTAACGAAATCGTTGAGTCGAGGTGAGCAAACGTGGTAGCCGGAGCGGGGTCAGTAAGGTCGTCGGCTGGCACGTATACGGCCTGGATAGAGGTAATAGAACCACTCTTGGTAGAGGTAATGCGTTCCTGCAAGGCACCCATTTCCTGCTGCAAGTTCGGCTGGTAACCTACTGCTGATGGCAAACGGCCAAGCAGCGCAGACACCTCTGAACCGGCCTGGGTAAAGCGGAAGATGTTGTCCACGAAGAACAGCACGTCTTTACCTTCATCACGGAAGTTCTCGGCCATAGTCAGGCCAGACAGGGCAACGCGCAGACGAGCTCCGGGTGGCTCGTTCATCTGACCGAAGATCATGGCGGTGTTTGGCAATACGCCAGCTTCCTTCATTTCTTCGTAGAGGTCGTTACCTTCACGTGTACGCTCACCCACACCAGCGAATACGGAGTAACCACTGTGGAATTTGGCGATGTTGTTAATGAATTCCTGGATAAGAACAGTCTTACCCACACCAGCACCACCGAACAAACCAACCTTACCACCCTTAACAATAGGGGCGATCAAGTCGATAACTTTAATACCGGTTTCCAGTACTTCAATAGAGCCTGCCTGTTCTTCCAGGGATGGCGGAGCACGGTGGATAGGAGAGGTTTCCTTGAAGGTAGTCTCTTTCTTGCCGTCGATTGGCTCACCGGTCACGTTGAACATACGACCAAGGGTCGCATGACCGACTGGCACGCTGATTGGTGCACCAGTCGCCTGGGCGTCATCACCACGCTTCAGTCCGTCAGTAGCTGACAGGGAAATAGTACGGACGGTCGTTTCGCTCAAGTGCTGTGCAACTTCGAGCACCAACAGGCCGCCATTTAATTGCACATGGAGTGCGTCGTTAATTGCCGGTAGTTGACCCTGAGCGAACTCAACGTCGACCACCACACCAACAACCTGGACTACCTTGCCGGTCGCGGTGCTTTCTTTCGTAGCTGTTGCCATTATGATTCTCCTTCTTTGGATGGTTGTTCGATTGCGGGCGAGGAGGCTTCCTGCCAAAAAAGCCGGGGGCCCGGCTCGTCGGGATAGGGCCGCTGGCCGTGCACTCTGTCTGGATAGCCAGGCATGTCAGGCAGTTCCAAGCCAGACATAGGTTGATGCTCAGCACCGTCGGGCTCGTAGCCCGACATATGCGAAGGGACATGCATGCGTTCGCCCATTATTTCATCGCCTCCGCACCACCAGAGATCTCAGCGAGCTCTTGGGTAATAGCAGCCTGGCGGGCGTTGTTGTAGGCCAGGGTAAGGTCTTCGGCAAGTTCAGTCGCGTTGTCGGTTGCGGTCTTCATGGCTAACATACGCATGGAGTGCTCACTGGCAAATGCTTCCAAAATTGCTTGGTAAATCTGTGCATCAAGCAATCGCATAGCGACAGAGCGCAACAGTACTTCGGGGGATGGTTCAACGGTTACGCCAGTCATTTCGGCGGCAGTATCGCCCTCCTCTTGGTCAAAGCCAGCGGGCAGGATACGACGCACCTGGACTTGCTGGTTAACGGTAGAGATGAATTTGGTATAGATCATGTCCACGGCGTCAATCTCGCCGTCGGCGAACGCGCCTACGGCTGTCGTCAGGACAGGGCGCAGGGCATCGGCGTCGGGCTTGTCAGGCAGGTCAGTGTAGACACCACGCACATCGAGGTCGCTGATGCGGCCGATGGCGTTGGCTACCTGGCGGCCAATGGCGATAACTGACGTTTGCACGCCAGCTTCACGGTCAGCTTGCGCTTCTCGGACCAGCGTGCGGACGATGTTAGCGTTGTACGCACCAGCCAGGCCGCGATCACTGGCAACCAGGATCAGCAGACGGGCCTTGACGGGGCGAGGCGTAAACAGCTGGAACTGTCCATCCTCACGGGCCAGTGGCTTGAGCTTAGCCAAAATAGCACGGGCCATTTCAGCATATGCCCGGGGACCAACCGCGGCGTCTTGGGCGCGGCGCAGCTTGCTGGCCGAGACCAGCTGCATTGCCTTGGTAATCTGCTTGGTGTTCTTGACCGAAGCGATACGCCGTTTAATTTGTTGACGGGAAGCCATAGGTTATTTTTCCTTCTTGGCTACTGCGTAGGATTTAGCAACTTTCTTCGCGACATCCAGTACAGCCTTTTCAGTTTCTTCAGTTGGCTTTTCGCCCTTGTTGAGGCTCTTAACAATATCTTTGTGGTCAGCTTCGACGGCCGCGATCAACTCAGCCTGGGCATCCTTGATCTTCTCGGTAGGTACGACGTCAAATGCGCCCTTGGTGGCAGCCATCAGGCTCACAACCTGCTCAGCGATGCTTAGCGGGCTGTATTGCTTCTGCTTGAGCAGTTCTGTCAGGCGTTGACCGCGTTCGATCTGCTGCTTAGTGTCCTCATCGAGGTCGCTACTGAACTGGGCAAATGATGCAAGTTCACGGAACTGGGCGAGGGACAGTTTCAGACCACCAGACACAGCCTTCACGGCCTTCGTCTGTGCGGCACCACCCACACGGGAGACCGATAGACCAACCTGGATAGCAGGGCGAATACCCTGGTAGAACAGGTTCGTGTCAAGGAAGATCTGACCATCGGTAATAGAAATAACGTTCGTTGGAATGTAGGCTGAGATGTCACCGGCCTGGGTTTCAATGATAGGCAATGCCGTCAAAGAACCAGCACCAAGCTCGTCGTTCAACTTAGCAGCACGTTCCAGCAAGCGGGAGTGCAAGTAGAAGACGTCACCTGGATAGGCTTCACGGCCCGGTGGGCGACGGAGCAACAGGGACATCTGGCGGTAGGCAACAGCGTGCTTAGACAAGTCGTCAAAGACAATCAGCGCGTGCTGTGCGTTGTCGCGGAAGTACTCACCCATGGCGGCACCAGCGTATGGAGCCAAGTACAGCAGGGGAGCTGGATCGGCGGGACTGGTAGCCACGATGATGGTCTGGTCCATTACGCCTTCACGCTTCAAGCGCTCGATGAGGGCAGCAACCTTGGATGATTTTTGACCAACAGCAACATAAATGTTGATAACGCCGGTCTTCTGCTTAGCCTGGTTAATCATGGTGTCGACAGCGATTGCAGTCTTACCGGTCTGGCGGTCACCGATGATAAGTTCACGCTGACCACGACCAATTGGCACCAGGGTGTCGATAGCCATAAGGCCGGTCATGAGAGGTTCATGCACTGACTTACGGGTCATAACACCAGGGGCAACGCGCTCGATTGGGTTGCGCTGCTTGGCCTTGATAGGACCCTTACCGTCCAGTGGGCGGCCCAGTGGGTCGACCACACGGCCAACCATTTCAGGACCGACAGGTACATCAAGCACCTTACCGGTCAGCGTTACTTTGGCGCCGGCCATAACCTGGGCATCATCACCCAGAATAACGGCACCGATTTCGTCTTCGAGCAGGTTCAGCACGAAGGCGGTTACGCGGCCACCGTCACGGGTTTCAATTTCGATTACCTCGTTGTAGCCAGCGCTGCGCAAGCCATAGACAAAGGCCACACCATCACCAACACGGGTGACAATACCGGCTTCCTCTAGGCCACGGTTTTCACGAAGTGACTGAATCGCTTCACGAAGCTCGCTCGAGAGTTCTTGTACTTGTAGATCACTCATCTTATTCTTTTATTCTCCTTGGCTAGCTATCTACTTAAGAGAAGCTAATTGGTTTAGTTGGCTGCGTACGCTTACGTCCATGACAGCATCAGGGGTTTGAGCAATCAAGCCACCAAGTAGGGTGGGGTCAATTGTTTCGCTCAGTTCGACTGTCTTGGCGTTCGTTTGTTCGGCGAGCAAAGCCTGCAGGCTGGCACGAACTGCCTCGCTCAGGGGCCGGGCGCTCGTTACACTAACAGCTAACTGTCCGTTTTGCACGAACAGCTCGTGAGCGAGGTCGTTCAAAATCAGGTCGGCTTCTTGTTCGCGGTGCTGGTCAACCAAATAGGCCGCCAGCACTTTGACCCAGTGATCCTGACGTGCCGGCTCACTTAACAGCTTGGCAGCTACGGTCCGGGCAATGATACGTCGGGAAAACTTATGGTTCATACGATTATGCCTTGTCCTGCAGTGCCTTAGTTATGAGCGTAGCGTCTTTGCTTGCGTCGAGCTTGTCGCCAACAATCTTTTCAGTCGCCTGTGCGACCAGCTTGATTGTCTCTTGCTTCAATGCCTGACGGGCCTTGGCCACATCAGTGTCCAATTGCGCGCGGGCATCTTTAACAATTTGGTCGGCGCGGTCCTTGGCTTTGGTTTCAGCTTCGGCAACCATCGCGCTCGTTTCCTGGTGGGTGCGAGCAAGGATGCCGTCAGCTTCTTTGCGAGCTTCAGCCAGCATGTCTGCGACTTTTGCTTCTGCTTTTTCCAAAGCCTCTTGGGCTTCCTTGGCTTCTTTCAGGCCAGCTTCAATCTGATCACGGCGGCTGTCGACAGCCTTAATCAATACTGGATAAACAAATTTACCGAGTATGAATACCAAAATCAAAAAGGCGATAGCCTGTGTGACCAGCAGCTTCAGGTCGATGCCAAGCGCCTGGAACAGCCCGGCCGACTCTTCGGAGCCGTGGGCTGCTGTGCTGGCTAATATCAATACATCATGCATGCGGGTGTACCCGTTTGTTATTACAAGAACTTAATGATAAGAGCAACAACCAAACCGATGATAGCCAGGGCGTCAACGAAAGCCATAGCCAGGATCATCAGGGTACGAATGTTACCGATTGCTTCTGGGTTGCGGCCGGCTGCGTTCATTGCACCCATACCAACAAGGCCAAGACCGATACCACAAAGACCGGCAGCGATAGCGTAGGTAAGACCAAATGCCATTGATTCCATATTATTTTAACTCCTTAAATTAGTTACTTTACATTAATTAACCATTACCTGGCGAAGACTATTAAGCCTTCTCCTGGGCAGGGGCGCCAATTTCCGTCTTGGCTTCGGCACTGTGTCCGTGGGCCTCGTCGGGGTTTGGCAAACCCAGTGAAATAAAAGCAATGGTTAACATGTAGAAAACATACGCCTGGACGGCACCCACAAAGAGTTCCAGAACGTAAAATACCGGCAGGGCTACAGCAGCAGCGTATGAGGTCAGGAAGGCGATGACTACCAGTAGCACCTCACCACCAAAGACGTTACCGAACATACGAAGGCTCAGGGCTGCCGTACGGGAGAATTCAGCGATCAGGTCAAGGATACCTTCTGCGAAGTGGAGGGGGCTGTGGAAGTTAATGTACCGGCCGATATTGCCAAAGAAGCCACGGCGCTTGGCGGCCCAGATCTGCGCGGTCACAATGGAGATGATCGCAACGGCGAAGGTCATGTTCAGGTCAGCGGCGGCACCACGGAGCAGAGGCACGTCATTATACGTAATCGAACCGACAATCGGCAGCAATCCCAACCAGTTGTTAATGACAAAGAAGAAGACAATCGTCACAGCCAGTGGAATCACCTTACGGGCAATGTGTTTGTCGCCAATCACTTCAACGGTCGTGTCATACAAGTTCTCAAAGAACCACAGAATCATGTGTGGACCGCGTGCGCGGCTGCCATTCTTGATAGCCTTGGCGGTTGCCCACAGAATCCAAAGCACTAAAAGGCTACCGACAATACCCAGTATCTGGGAGTTGGTAACAGGCATCGGACCAATATGGAACAACGTATCAGGCGCAATGCTGATGTGTGGGCCCTCTGCTGCGAATATATTCATCATATGTATAAATCCTTATGTACTAGCGTTGTATGGTGTTCAATAGTTTTTTAATCAATAATCCTGCAAATACAAATCCAATCACGACACCCAGCATAGTCATCCAGGGTTTCGTATCTAATTGTATATCCGCAAAAATGCCCAAAAGGGCGAAGATAATGACGGGGACAATGATGCGCCATGTTGTATCGAGGAGGTCAAGTCCGAGGGTGGCAATTGTGAATGGCTTGTCACCAGTGGGAGGGTTAGTCGTCGAGTCGGCGGCTTTCTTCGTCATTTCTTATATACTATAGCAAACAGAGGTGACCTCTGCAAAGAGTAATTTGTGTGCAATATCACAGAGTGCAGCCGGGCAATACTGCAGGATCGATGAAGGAATAGGGGAAATCTAACAGCGTCAGTACAGGGGTGGTGTATACTGTAAGTATGAATGACAAAGTTATCGTTTACTCAGCTGATTGGTGTGCCTTTTGCCACGCCGCCAAGGCATACCTCGACAAATTAGGCGTCGCCTACGACGAACGCAACGTTGAACACGGCGAAACCAATATGCACGAGGCAATCGACAAGTCCGGCCAGACCGGCATCCCTGTGTTAGACATCGACGGTACGATCATTATCGGCTTTGACCGTCCGCGTATCGATGCGGCGCTCAAAGACAAGAAACTCGTGTCCTAACGAGACAAGAAACTCGTTTCGTAATGAATATCACCGCTGCACGTAGGCAACTCCTGCTATAAGTTAGGTATAGCCTAAACGGAGGACGCATATGACAGCACCAGGATCACGCATAGCACCCCGCGAAACAGTTCCCGACGAAGAGCGAGCTCATCTCGCTCTTTTTTGTACCCTAATGGTAACCCATCCGGAAGTGGTGGGGGCCATCATTGCATCGTACGAATCACCGGATGACCTGCGGGCAGCCGCAGACCGCCTGGATAGCCACGACGATTCCGTCTATGCCCTCGCGCTAGCAAGACTCGCTACCAGCCTTGCTAGCGGCGATCCGACGACAAGAGTTACTATGGACATCGATTTGGAGCACCAGATGCTTCTGGCCATCGAAACTGCGCCAGCCGAGCGCGACCCGGGCCTGATTCGGCTGGGAGCGCTGGCGGCCTCGCTGGCCATTAACAAAGAAAATGCCACCATCCAGCAGGAGCCCTGGCCGGCGATCTATGGCGGCCCACTAGCAGCGTAGTCTATAATGCCTAGCAATGGCATTCGAGGACTATAAGACAAAAGAGTCGGTGGTAATTGTGTATACCGGCGAGAGCAAAGGTAAAACCAGCGCAGGCATCGGGCTACTTGTTCGTGCGCTCGGCAATCGCTGGAACGTGGCCTTCATACAATTCATCAAGTATTGGGGTGTCGGCGAACATGTCTTCATCCGGGATATCACCCCACTCTTCAAGGACCAGCTCTATTTTTATAAGGGCGGTAAGGGCTTTTATAAAGCCGGTGACTTGAGCGCCGAGTTTGTCAGCGAGGAACAGCACAGGCAAGCAGCGGAGGAAACCTACCAGGAGGCCCTGCAGGCAGCAACCAGCGGCACCTACGACCTGGTCATTTGTGATGAAATAAATAATGCCGTGCACGATGGACTGTTGAGTGAGGCGCAGCTGCGAACGCTCATCGAAACCCGTGCGCAGGGCACAAGCTTGTGCCTCACAGGGCGCGATTTCCCCGAAACCCTTCTCGGACTGGTAGATATTGCCACCAACATGACCAAAATAAAACACCATTTTGATGATAAGTTCCTAGCCAATAAAGGCATAGACTTTTAACATGAATAAACGGCCGCCCGCGGAGCTCACCAAAGCACACACCTTCACCACCGTAGTTATTCTGCATAATGCCAAGAGCAAGCAGGCGGACGTCGCCCTGGAGCGCATCACCACATTACAACGCCTGTTCCCGGAGCAGGGCAATGTGGAGGTCATTGAAAGCCATCCCGACCTCGAGATAACCCGCAACACCATACACACGACGCTCATCACCCACTTGGCAGCGGGCAGGGAGCCCCTTTTTGCGATAGCGGGCGGTGACGGTACCGTAAATATGGCACTGCAGACTATAGCCAGCAAGAGCACACCGTCAGTCATACAGGACACCATACTCGTCCCCCTAGGTACCGGTAACGCCAATGACCTGGCACACATGCTGTATCACGACCCCGCTAACGTCAAAGAGCTGTTTCTGCACGGCAAGAGCATTAATATTCAACCCTTGGAATTTTTGGTTATTCCCGCCGGCAAAAACCCGGCCGATCCCGCCGTCATGCGGATTGCCGAGCGCCATATTGCCAGCAACTACATCAGCCTTGGTGCTTCGGCCCAGGGCGCACGGACGCTCAACAAAAAGTCTGTTCGCAAGCAGGCGAAGGGCGAAGGGGGCACCGGCTGGCTGCACAAACTCGGTCATAAACTCTATGGCCAGCACGTGCCCGACTTCCTGGCGTTTCGTGCCGCATTGCAGGCGCCAGCTTTTAGCATCATGCTTCAAGGCCGTGAAATACAAATACGCGAGATCTTATTTGGCAATGGTGACCGCGCGGCCAAGCTGGGACGGATGCCAGCCCGGCTGGACAAGCCCGAGTTATATACGACCATGGTCCGACACCACCGCTTCAGCAGCATCGCGCTGCTGGTAGGGGCCGTCCAAATGTTCTTCGGCAAACTCCCAGGGCAAGTACTGAACAACCCCACCTATACCTTTACCGTACTCGAGGACGTGCCCGTGCAATACGACGGCGAAACGTCCGTTATCCGGGCCGGGAGTACCGTTATAATCAGTCATGCCGACCAAGCCTTCCGGACGCTGACGACAAAATTACAAGCATAAGGGTCATTGTGGTTTACAATAAGCCGCATGGCACGCACTAGACTCCTTTCTAAAAAGACAACCTCACTCATCGTGGGCCTCATCGTATTGGCCATTGCAGGCGCCCAGCAAGCCGGCTGGCTGCAATCAGCGGAGCAGGTCGCAACAAAAAGCCAGCCTGGCCAGTACAAGGTCACCCGCTTTGTAGACGGCGATACTATTACCGTCGACATGAACGGCACCAAAGAGACAATTCGCATGCTCGGCGTTGATACGCCGGAGACACACAAGCCTAATGCACCGGTCCAATGTTATGGTCCAGCGGCATCGGCCTACACAAAAAACCTTATCGGCGATCAGACTGTCCGCCTGGAGGCAGACCCCGAAAATCAAAACCGCGACCGCTATGGGCGCCTGTTGCGCTACGTCTACCTGCCGGATGGTAAGCTCATCTCACGAGAACTCATCGCTAACGGCTACGGGTTTGCATACACCTTATTCCCGTTCACCAAGACGGATGATTTTGTTGCCGCCGAGGAACAAGCCAAAGCTGCTGATAAAGGACTGTGGGGCAACTGCACCGTAACAACCCGTACAAACGGCGCCAAGCAGACTAACGACGCCCCATAGCTCGGGCCAGCGCATCCAGTACAACCAGCGTATACAGGCCGGGGTACAGCACCATGACGCTTATCAGCCAGCAGAGGATCCATGTGTGCTTACGGTGTGCACGTAGGGTGTTGGGCCACCATTGTACATATCCCCACAGCTTGCCACGCTCACTCATGACACGGCGTAGCTCAGCACGCGTCTTAAGGCGTGAGTCATAGATAATCGTGTAGCCGCCATCGGCAATGTGCAAGCTCAGATCCAGGTCCTCATGAATATCGGTGCGTAAGTGCACCCCTTGGCGCACGGCAAGCCATTGCTCACGGGTTATGGCCATATTTGAACCCCACAGCGTACTGCTGCCTGAAAGCACCACGTTCAGGCGGAATGCCAGAAAGGCGTAACCCCAACTCATAAGCCGCGGGAGCGGTATATTATAAAAAAATCCTGCGCCGCTCCACGCCTGTCGCCAATGAGCAGCATCGGCATAGAAGGCCTGGATGTGCGCCACCCAGTTTGACGGCATGGTTACATCAGCATCGATACGGCCGATAATATCGCCTGTCGCCGCATCAAAGCCGGCATTACGAGCGAACACGATACCTTGCTGGGCCTCACTGACAATACGCACAAACGGAAACGAAGCAGCAATTGCCGTTGTGGTGTCGGTGGAATTATTATCAACCACAATAACTTCATAGGGCCGACTCGTCTGTGCGGCAATCGATTCCAGACAGGCACGCAGGCGCCCCTCCTCATTGTGGGCAGGTATAACAATACTGACGCGTGGATGCGTTTTATGCATTACAATTAGTGTACTTCATGACTAAACATTCATCCTACATGTCCCAGCTGCCTACCACCTTAAAGAAGCTCCCTAAAGCTGCTGCTCGCGGGCTACGGCGCTATTGGGCGCACTCCTGGTGGCATAAGGTTGTCGTCGTGACGGTCAGCATCGGGCTCATACTCCTGGCTGGCATGTATGGCATCGCCCGCTGGTACATAACAACTTCGGCCGATAAGCCACTCATTATGGGCGCCTCATTTATACCCGCTTACGCCGAAAGCCTGGGTGTTGACCCCGAGGAAACAATGGACGCCCTGATAAACGACGTCGGCATTCGTCACTTCCGCCTGGTGAGTTACTGGAATCAGGCAGAGCCCCAACAGGGTACCTACGACTTTTCACAGCTGGACTGGCAGTTCCGCAAAGCAGAGCAGGCCGACGCCAAAATAACCTTATCGCTTGGCCTGCGGCAGCCACGGTGGCCAGAATGCCATATGCCTGATTGGGCCCGCCAGCAAGACCCGGCAGTGTGGCAGCAACATCTCGAAGCCTACATGGGCAAGGTGGTGGAACGCTACAAGGACTCGCCAGCACTTGATAGTTACCAGGTAGAAAACGAGTTTTTCCTAAAGGGCTTTGGCAACTGCGAAGAAATCCCTGGATCGATGGACCGTGAACGCCTGGTTCGTGAGTATAAGCTCGTCAAGGCGCTTGATCCCGACCACAAAGTTATTATTAACCGGAGTAATAACGCGCTCGGTTGGCCAGTTGGCGAACCGACTCCCGATGAGTACGGCATCTCGATTTACAAACGTGTATGGGACGCCCAGCTGACGAAACGCTACCTGGAATATCCATTCCCGGCCTGGTACTACGGTTTTGTAGCTGGCTGGCAAAAACTCATGACAGGGCAGGACATGATGATTCATGAGCTCCAAGCAGAGTCATGGGGGCCACGCGGCAAGCACCTGAATGAAATCAGTGTCACTGAGGCCGACAAATCGTTTAGCGCTGAGCGTTTTGCACACCGAGTCGAATTCGGTAAAGCGACTGGAATGCGTGAAATGTACTTGTGGGGGGCTGAATATTGGTATTCGCGCATGGTAGTCCAGGACGATCCAAGCCTCTGGAATGTAGCCAAAGATACATTCCGCAACAAGTAACCAAGGTATACTCATCGTATGGCAAAACCAGTAGACACCCCGCGCATCATCGACCCGCAAAAGTTCGGCGTCAGCTTCTCAGTAAAACAATGCCGCAGCTTTGGCATAGACCCCAAAGAAACGATGCGTTGGCTTATCGAGCAGGCCGGCTTCAGGCGCTTCCGTCTGATGAGCTACTGGAACGAACACGAAAAACAGCCCGGAGTGTACGACTTTTCGCAGCTTGATTGGCAAATTGAACTCGCCCGCCGCAACGGCTGCCTTATTACTTTGTGTTTGGGCGCCCGCCAACCGCGCTGGCCGGAAAACCACTGGCCCAAATGGGCCTGGGAAGCTCCCAAGAACGAACGCAGTCGGGCCTTGCTACGCTATATTGAAGCAGTCGTGCAACGCTATAAGGATTACGATCACATCGTGAGCTACCAGCTGGAAAACGAGGCGCTGCTGAAGGCTTTCGGCGAAAAGCCCGAGGTCGACCGCGCACGCCTACGCAGTGAGTACAATCTGGTCAAGCGGCTTGATCCGCACCGTCCGGTTATTATGACCACCAGCACCTCCTGGGGAATTCCCATGCGTAAACCCGTACCAGATATTGTGGGTTTTTCTTTTTATCGGATCCTGTATGGACAGGGACGGTATCATCATGCCTTTCACTTTCCGATGCTCGACCGTGCGCGAGCACTGGGCATTCAGCTGTTCCATGCCAAGCCCAGCTTCGTACATGAGTTGCAGCTGGAACCGTGGGGTCCGACAGCTATCTGGAAAATGCAGATACCAGAACAAGATAAATCAATGGGCACCGAGCACATCAAGGCCAATGTCCGCCTGGCCAAGCGCACCAACCTCTACCCCATAGATATTTGGGGAGGCGAATGGTGGTACTGGCGCCTCAAAGTGTTACAAGACCCCACAACGTGGGTCACGGTCAGCGAAGAACTACGCAAGTAGCTACTGGCGCGGTGGTGCCTGGTTATCGTAGTGGATAGTGGACCCTATATAGGTACCGTATTCACCCAGCAGCTCCACTAACTTGCTCGGGGTGCCTGCACCTTGCGCAAACCGGACTGACAGGGCGGGGTCATAGAGTACCGTATGATCTGTGGCCATACGTTCACCCCATTCGCCGTCGGCACCACCGCGACCATACCTCTCATCAAAAGAGTGCTCGTGCAGCAGCAGTTGGTTGAATCCGCCGCGGTTGGCAGACGCATAACCTGCGCCGAACGCAGGCTTGGCATCGACATTGCGAAGGCCCCGGAACTTCACTATCGATCCGTAATACAGCCCAGCTTCCAGGAGCGGGGTGTTCTGGTCAGGCACTTGCGTCCCGAATACTGCCGCCACCCGTTCCGTGCCGGCAGGCACGGCAGCCCTGAAGGCCCGATCCGTCACATAGTGGGCGCGCACATCGGTCAGCATAGTAACACCTTCGCGCGGACCGATCTGCCTGATGGCAGTGTTCAGCCCCTGTGGGTGGTTCCGGCTAGATGCAATCGGAATGACTTCGGTGTCGCCGAGCTGGCGTTGCTGAAGCGCAGTGAGCTCAAAGCCGTCTTCTACCAGAGTCATGACGCGTCGTATGCGGTGCGGGGGATACTTTTGGAGCCGGATATTGTCCAACCGTGCTGGCACTGCCGTGGTAAGCGTCTTCCCATAGGCTGCCCAGTCCTCAGCCAAGGCGGCGGGGTAACGCTTTCGCCGGGCGTCAATAACAATGTTCAGCTCCGGTAAATTGGTAGGGATAACAAAGTCCGCTTCCAGTTCTTCAGCCCGTGCTTGCAGCGGACGGGCAATAGCCCTGCTGCCCACAAGACGCCCTAAGCCGGGAACCGCCAAACGGCCGCCCAATGCGTTACGATCGATAATATTCGGAAAACGTTCTCTCATAGCTACGTATAATTCCACCATTGGTTGATTTTGTCCACTCTGGCTTCTCCGGTACAATAGCTATATCGTGAAAAAGAAGAAACAACCTGCGACCAAGCAGATAACTAACCGCCGCGCACGCCATGACTATGAACTTGGTGATAGCTTGGTGGTCGGCATTAGCTTGACAGGTGCTGAAACCAAGGCGCTACGGATGGGCCATGGGCAACTACGCGGCGCTTACGTAACGGTCAAGAACGGCGAGCTGTGGCTGATAAACGCCACCATCAATGGCACCCGCGGTATTATCATCGATGAAAGCGGTCAGACCCGTAGCCGTAAGTTGCTGGCCAAAAAACGGGAGATTGAACACTTGGTTGAAGCCAAGCAGCAGGGCAGGACTATCGTACCCCTGGAAATACTGACACAAGGTCGCTACATAAAGATGCGCATTGCCATTGGTAAGGGTAAGAAACAGTACGACAAGCGCCAGACGCTGAAAGCCCGCGATGAGTCCCGGCGGATGCAAAACGCCATCAAAAATGCCAACGCCCGTTAGCCCCTTGCTATCTGTTAAGGAATTGCTATAATTACCCCTAGCGTTACGGCGTTTTTTATTTTCTACAAAGCGCCCGGCACATTCAAAACTTGATGGTAATTCTCTGGTCACACCACGGACCAATGACAGCTGCATATGGATGCAGTACAAGGCGAAAGGAGCACCGCAAACGAGCCGTACTACAGGTACTGTGAGAGCGGAGCGCATCTTTCAACGCAGCAATGCGCCATATACAGTTGTCATAACCTGTGGCATATTCCGGGGTAGCTCAGCGGTAGAGCGGGTGGCTGTCAATGGCAGCCTAAGTGAGAAACTGCTTAGTGAAAACAAGGTGAATTGCGGGAAAGCTACGTTCGTTTGAATATGCTAATCCGCAGCCAAGCTCGTCCACACGACAAGTACGAGAAGGTTCAGAGACTATTCCTTACGGAAGTACTGTTTTGCAGCTGTTTTGCAAGATGGGAAGCGCCTTGCCCCTCACTCCGAAAGGAGAAGGGTGATGATATAGTCCACGCCCCTACGAAAGTAGGAGATAAGTGTAACCACTAGGTCGCTGGTTCGAATCCAGTCCCCGGAGCCAGAGAATTGCCCATCAAGTATTACACTAACCGTCCGGTCCTGGGCGGTTTTTTAGATCTCAGCGTTTATATCGCGAATCAGGTACAATAACAGGGCTATGCGCAAAGGTATCCTACTCACTGTTTTTGCTATCATTGCCACCCTGGGTCTTATGGGCGGCATTGGCTGGGCAATCTACCAGCAGCTTGCTGATACAGAGGTATCGGTCAAGCTGGAGACGCCGCTCACCACTACCTACCGTTCGGAACGGGACATTACGTACTGTAGCCCCGGCGGCATGGCCCAAAAACTGGACTTGCACATTCCTGACTCCACCAAGCAGTATCCGCTGCTGGTATACGTTCACGGTGGTGGCTGGTACGCTGGCTCCAAGGAATCGGCTGTTGCCACCGACTATATTAGTGAGGTTGCCCGGTTGGGATACGTGGTCGCATCCATTAATTACCGTCTCGTGCCCGAATATACGTTTCCGTCACAAATAGAGGACACCAAGTGTGCCATTCGCTTTTTGCGTGCCAATGCCGATAAGTACCAGATTGATGCGGCACGTGTCGGCATCCTGGGAGAGAGCGCCGGCGGTTACCTGGCAGCCCTGGCGGGCACCAGCGGCAACAATACTACTTTCAAGACAGCTGAATACGCAGCTGAATCGGATGATGTGCAGGCTGTCGTGGACCTGTTCGGGCCGACAACCTTCGTGGGCACGACCGCGAGTGCTTCTGCCACAAGAATGGCCAAAAACTTTTTGGGTACAGCCGATCCTACAGCAGCCAGTGCTGGCACCTACGCCACCCAGGATGATCCGCCATTTCTGATAGTCCACGGTGACGCCGACAAAACAGTACCCCTGGAGCAATCCCAGCTACTCCACGCCCAGCTACAGCAAGTGGGGGTCTCATCCGAGCTACTGGTAGTGCGTAATGGTGGCCATGGCCTGAGCATTACTGACGGGCAGCCCCTCACGCCCAATTTGGGTAATGTGCGTGGCAGCATTACCGCCTTTTTGGCGCGGCATCTCAAGCAATAACAGCGTGAAATAAGCAGGATACGTGCATTTTTCGGAACTTTAACAGCAATTTTAATTACTTTTTTACCCCTGTTATCAGTAAAATGGTGCTAATTATTTAACAGCAGCAAAAACGAGAGCCCTTTACTATTGAGATATCTATTTTATTTAGGAGGAAACTCAAAGATGATATCTTTTGTCTGGTCCGGGAAACAGCCTTTCTTGGCTGGGCGAGGCGGTTCTGAAAATTATACCGCTGGTCAAATACGCGAATTAAAACGCCGCGGCATCCCCACGCGTGTTTTAACGCTAGGCCATGGTGAACAGGACGGCCGTGGTGACTTTCCTGACATTCAGTTCAAAGCGCTTGAATCCAAAGAAGAATTAAGTGGGCTGGATGATACGTTAGTATTTGTAACCTATCCGCTCGACGTTCCCACCAAGCACCCTTCATACGCTATTTTGCATTGTCCCAAAGACCGCTTGTACCCCGCACTTGATATGAACGCCATTCCTGGCAAGTACATCATTACCCCCAGCCGCTTTGCCGCACAGTCATGGGGCCGCACCCTCCACGTTCGTCCCTCCCGCATCCCAACTGCTTATCCATTTGCTGAAACCTGCTTTAGCAAAGTAGAACGCCCGGCAAAACCGCAAAACAGTAAGACCCGCATTCTGTTTGCCGGACGACTCCTGCCGGACAAGGGTATTTATACGCTCCTGGCCGCAATGCATATGGATAGTTGGAAGAACATGGGCGACGTCGAGCTGACCGTTACCGACGCTGCACGTGACACGGACGATGGCCAGGTGATTTACGAATTACTGAAAGCCCATCCACAGGTAAACGTTATCCCTTCCCGCAAGTCACCGCAGCAGATGGCAGAGCTCATGGCCGAGCACGATATCGTGGTTATGCCATCAACCAATACCTTCTGGCAGGAAATATTCGGTATCGTATCAGTAGAAGCACAGCACGCTGGCTGCCGGGTTGTCGCCTCGAACGGTGGCGGTATTCCCGAAACCGACTGTGGTGGCCTCTTACTGGTCAAACCCGATGATCCAAGCGCACTGGCAAGCGGCGTAGCCAAGGCTGGCAAGCTTGGTCCACTGACCAAAGCCGAACGTGCCTTTGCCAGCACCAAATTTACGGTGCAGTCCTCAGTTGATTCGCTGCTGACCATCATGGCCCAGCATAAGCTGCAGGATGAACAGCGCAAGCCACTACTGACGAAACAGGGCACCCTCATGCGGAAGCAGCTGGATGCCGCCCTCGGTAACATGCGCCAGCTGAGTCTGGGGATCACTCGAGAGCAAGAACTCTCCTACCGCCAGGCCAGGATCACAAACCGCTGAATCATTCGAGAAATTAATTAAGACAAGGTACGCCTCTCCGGAGGCGTCCTTTCGTAGGTAGCCCAGAACGTCTGACGTATCAAGGTCGAGCAGTTCTATGCTGCCATGACGCAGTGCCGCCGAACCATTACGCAATGCCGTTAGCTGGCGATAGAGTGCCAGGAAAGAATGTGGATCGGTTTGCTGCGCAGCAACGTTGTTCGTGGCATAATCCGGCGCAACCGGCAACCAGGTCGAAGCAGCCTCCGAAAAGCCAGCGTTTAGTGTGGCGTCCCACTGCATGGGCGTTCGTTCCGGATCACGGCTTTTATAGTAGACATCCTGCATGACTTCCCGAGGCAAGTCGTAGCTGCGCATACCGATTTCTTCGCCATAGTAAATAAAGATCATACCGGGCAGGGTCAGCTGCATCAGCGCTGCGCTGCGGGCAGCGGCCTCACCCAACCGTGAGACCATGCGGGGATTATCATGATTGCCGAAGGCGTAGCTCGGTATACAGTAGCGGCTAATATTCCTCAAGCCGCCATGAAAGGCCCGCAGGAAACGGTGCCACTTGGCAGCATCCCAGCCCAGATACAGTCCCTCAAAGTTAAAGGGGGCGGCCAGTTCGGGGTCGATGCCTCCATAAAAAGCAACATAGGCGTCGGCGGGATTGTGGCGCTCCTGATAGGTTTCGGCCACCATAAACTTGTGCTGGTCACGGTATGCCGGCTCTTCGAAGACACCGGTCATTGCCGCCAGATATGCATATTCTGTTGGCCAGCCGCGGCTATTGTTATGCATGAGGGCGTCATAGGGCGAATCATCACCTTCCAGGTAGTCGGGATTGGGGCTATCGTCACGAAACATCGGGTCCTTGGCCATCCAGTCGACAGCATCTGCGCGGAAGCCATCAACACCCATATCAAGCCAGAAGCGCATAACGTCCTTAACGGCTTCACGAACCTGCTTGTTGGCCCAGTTCAGGTCCGGCTGGCGCTTGTGCCAACTATGCATATAATACTGCTGCCTGGTCTCGTCCCATTCCCATGCCGAAGCACCCACCAGGGCATCGCGCCAGTTGTTGGGCGGCGTTCGCATGCCTGTTTCGGCGTCGACAGAACCATCTTTCCAAATATACCAATCTGCCTTGGGGTTGTCCCGTGAGGTGCATGACTCCTGGAACCAGGCATGGTCATCAGACGTATGGTTCACCACCAGATCAACCATCACTTTAATGTCACGTGCATGGGCTGCAGCCAGCAGCGCGCGAAAATCATCGAGCGTACCGAACAGAGGGTCGACCGCACAATAATCAGCGATGTCATACCCAAAATCAACCATTGGTGAGGGGTAGAAAGGGGAGAGCCAGAGCGCATTCACCCCTAACGTCTGCAGGTAATCCAGTCGTTGGATAATCCCTTGCAGGTCGCCGACACCGTCGCCGTTACTATCCTGCAAACTGCGCGGATAAATTTGATACACGATAGCCCCGTCTGACCAACGGTGGCTAGTAGGGGATGCGGATACTTGGTTGGATGGTGGTTGTTTCATAGTCATACCTAATCATAGTACGACGGAGCCCGCCTGTTAGATAGCTTACGACACGATACAGCAACTTCTTCTACTATGAGAAATGCACTACCTAAATACGGAGGCACTATATGAAGAAAATTACCAATCAAGCCATCGCCGATTTATTGGCAATGGAGCACAACGGACCCGCGGTCACTATGTACATTCCTACCCATACTTCAGCATCACCACCGCACGTATCCGAAAACCAATTGCGCCTCAAAAACCTGACCCATGCCGCCGCCGAACAGCTACAAGAGCAGGGTAACGACGCATTGGCTAAGGAGCTGCGCCAAAAGCAGGAGGAACTGATGGATGACCTGGCCTTCTGGGAAACGACCACCCGGGGATTACTGATTTGCGCCAACGCCGACACCTTTCAGCTATTCCACCTGCCCATGGACACCGAGGAGCACGTAAGTGTCAGTGACAGCTTCTACCTGGCGCCGATACTGGGATTGCTGCACGATGCCCAGGAATATTATTTGCTGACTGTCGCCCAACATAACCCTAAACTTTTTAAAGCCGATATGTACGGCTTGCAGCCCACCGCCATCACCCTGCCGGCGAGCGTCCAGGAGGGTCTGAACATTGACGAGAACAATCAGAAGAGTGAGCAGTCGCTATCTGCCGGTGGCTCCTCATTCAATACCTCCGGCTTTAATGGGCGGGGTGGCGCACGTAACCCGCAAGAAGAGGACCGGGCCCGCTTTTTCAGGATGATCGACAATATCCTCATGAACAAGGCAGACCGCTCGCTGCCACTTATCCTGGCCGGTATCGACGCTGAAACGGTTGAGTATCGCGCCCACAGCAAATACCCCACCATCCTGCAAGGAACGCTCAGTGGTAACATGGAGCACGCCAATCTGGACGAGCTCTTTGAACAAACCCAGGCCATTATTCATGACGAAATCATCGAGCCCAAACATCTGCAGGCCATGGAAGAGTACCAACGCTTGCTCGGCACCAACACAGCTCGGACCGCCCACGATGACAGTACCATTCGTGATGCCGCCAATCAGGGCAGGGTTGGCACCCTCATCGTTGGCTTGAGCCGTATGACTCGGGATACGGTACGTGACGACATCCGGCCAGCCGAACGCCTGACGTTCCCTGAAGGGACGATGGCTGACGCGTTCAACAGCATCGCCTTGGCTGTACAGAACACCAGTGGGTCGGTCGTTATGGTAAACCAGGATGCTATGCCTCAAGGTACGGGATTGGCTGCTATTTTACGGTACTAAATACTTTGACGCGCAGCGCATAAAAAGGCTATGCTAAGCATAAACGTAATTGCAGTTATAGCCTTTTATGCCCACAGACAGAGACAGAAGCCGGATTGTTGCCCTCGTGCTCGCAGCAATTGCCCTTGCGGGCAGTATGAGCCTGGCTATTATTATGGGTCATCGCAAAAGCAGCGAAATCCGTAGTCAGTTGAGCGTACAGAGTCAAACCATTGCTGCTGCAGTGGGCTCACAGCAGATTTCCAAGCTCGAAGGCGTATCAGCCGATAGCAAGACAAAGGAATATAAAGCACTCAAAACGCAGCTGGCAGCAATCAAGGCAGCAAACAAAGGCGTCCGCAGTATATACCTGGCCGGAGAAAAGAACGGCCAGGTATTCTTTTATGTTGATTCCGAGAAGCCCGATAGCCGTGACTACTCACCAGCTGCAGAACCCTATGAAGACCCGACCCCAGAATTCAAGGGTATGTTTACTACTGGCGGCACCGTTGTTGAGGGGCCGGTGAGCGATAAGTTTGGCACCTTTATTTCAGGTTTGGCACCCATCAAGCAGGGTGACAGGGTAATCGCCGTTGCCGGTTTGGACATAGCTGCCGATACCTACTGGCGCGATATCATCGTCGCAGCCCTCGTACCGGCCTTTGGCGGGCTGGGCATTGTCGCAGTTATTGGCACCTTTGAATGGATGCGACGGCGCAACTTGCAATTGCTAGCCCTCCGCTCCGAACTGGTATCAGTAGCCTCCCACGAACTACGGACGCCGATTATTGGCATCAAATGGGGTGCGGAGAGCTTGGAAAAATTAGTCAGCGACGAGAAAGCCATGCCCTATATCCATGCCACTCACAACAGCGCGGAGAGCTTGCAGGCAAGCGCCGATGATATTCTGGCCTTGACCTATGCCATCAATAACAGCAAGGTGCAGCTGACCGAAACGCGCATCGCCGGACTCATCCAGGAAGTATTTGAAACGCAGCAGCTCAGTGCCGAGCAAAAGAACGTGGCATTAAAGCTTGATGAGTCCATGAGCGCAGACTTGATGATTATGTGCGACCCAGACAAAATGAAGCGCGTCCTAAACAACATGATATCCAATGCCATCAAATACACCCGCGAAGGCACGGCCGTCACCGTAGCCTACCAGACCGACGACAAGATGCACCGTATCCTCATTAAGGATCAGGGTATCGGCATTCCACCCACCGAGCAGGGCAAGGTGCTCCAGGGCTTTTACCGTGCTAGCAACGCTATTGCCAGTAAAGTACAGGGAACAGGGCTGGGCTTATACCTCGTAAAGACCGTACTTGAACAGCACGGCGGTAAGATAACATTCATATCCGAGGAAAACCGCGGTACCACGTTCTCTCTCAGCCTGCCAAAGAAAAAATAGCTAGTCGCGGCCGTGGGCTTGTGCGCGGCGGTTGAGGTCTTCGAGCTTTTTCCAGGCTTCTTGCGCCATCCGCCACATATCGCGTCCGAACTGAATCAGTGTGGCGCTTGGTTCACGGCTATTGAGTGCATGCCGGAGCCATACATCAAACCGGTGGGCATACGGCGTAAACCACACCCAAAAATCATGTGCGGCTAACCGTGCTATCACCCAGGTACGGCGGGCAACTGAGGCAACGGCGCGGGCAGTGCGCCGGACATACTGCCGTGTGTGGTCACGCAGTCGTGCGCTACGCGGTGCCAGGAAGGCCACAGTGGCCCGATACCGACGAATCGCAGCCGCCCGGCAGCGAGCAGCAAAGGCACGAGCACGCACGAATCGTGGGCCACGCGGCGGTTTGGGTGCAGCAACCACTGGAGGAGCTACCGGCTCCGCTACGTGCTCAATAGCTTCAGGCACTGCAAGGGCGGGAGTCGATACTGCCGCTGTGCGGGATTTCCGCGTATAGGACCGCACCTTTGTGATGTACACAATCAGTGCCGCCAGCATCAATAGCCCGATCAGCATAATACGCAACGAGGCGTCAGGCGTCAGCACAATATCGGTCCCGGGTACCTGGCCAGCGGCATAAAATTTCAGCACGGCGTCAAAGACAGCTGGCACTTGCATAAAGCGCCACACGCACACCAACACGCCAATCCAAAGGATAGCCTTCTGCCACGTGGTGAGCCCAAAATGGATGCGCTTCATATATGTACACCGTTTAAAGTACATATTATACCATTAAAAATGTGTATTGAGAAGGGTTACGGTTAGTAACTACTCTCACATAACACAAATGGATCGAGACTATAGGAGTCCGCGCTTGTGGGGTTGGTGGCGATAAAGAGCAGACACCACGTTACCTTAATACCTTAGATCATCTTCCGAATTTTGCCCCCGAGATCAACATCGTATAAATTACATATCATTAATCCTTACAGCACCGCTTTCGTAATAGTTACACTACCTGGCTGGTACTGCATATCTTCGGCGCACCGCTTGTTCGTTCTCATCAGCCAGGACTACAAAGCTATGGCTGCAACAACTTACCGACACTCCAGGTAACGATCACCCCGACAGCCGTACCTATAATGCCCGTGATTATAAGAGCTTTGTACTTGTTAGTGGTTTTACCGGTATCAGTAACCTGTTGAACACTAACGATCTTCACAATAGCTTCTTTAATTTCTTCGTCCTTAAGATTCTTAAGCATCTGGTCCTTAAGCTCGTTGCCGGCTGGCGTGTACTTTTGGAGAACGGTAACAACTTTTGGACCCAGAACGTCCATGCGCATAGCATCATCCACAACAGCCTTAGTGCCGCGCTTATACTGGTCGTCTTGAGGACCAGGGATAGGATTTGAGGTGTTATTCTGTTCTTGATTCATGGTCGTCTTCTGACCGGCGTAATTCATCGGCAGGAAGCAGCTTTACAAACGAACCATCGTCCTTTTCGACAGTCACGGCACGGCCGTTGCTTTGGCTGAGCAGGCCAATGGCGAATACCAGCACATCATCGCTATCGGTGAGGTGGTATTGCTCTTTTATCCGATTCAGCGCCCGTAAATCACCATTATTGATAGTGTAGTTTGCTTCGCCGTTTGCTTCGTTGTCTTTACGCACTGCCATAGTACTTTCATTATATAGAGTGTTATCAAGCACCTCAACTCCTTAACATTCAGCCCTCTACTATACTGGCAAGGTCTACGTTAGCGGTTATTTATACCCGTCAGCGTTCACTGTATGCACCAGCATATTTGCAAGGTGGTGGTTGATAAAAGAAATGAAAACCTTGCGTCCAC
>DASPHS010000038.1:0-3492 GCA_035629475.1 Saccharimonadales bacterium (SeqCode) | reverse complement strand
GGCGTTGCTGGCGCCGAAGAGGGCGCTGGCAAATCGGTTGGTGGATATTTACTTGTCATATCGCCGACAAGTATTGATGATGCGGTATTATCGTCACTATTAAGAATGCCATCTGGCATTGCCGCTTCATTCTTGCGGTGTCCTCGGTCGTCACTGTGCCCAAACATAAGTGTTTCCCCTGCTAACGTGTATTAGTCCTATTAGTCTATAATACAAACACTACCGTAATAGTTCAAGGAGCATGAGCAGTATGCTAGACGATTTAAAGCTGATTCATCAAAAGGACCCCCAAGACGCCCTCGGGATTTGCGCTAACCAGTGGGAATACGTCAGCCGTGACTTTGACGCTACGGTGACTGCCCGTGAGCCTATCCATAATGTCGTATTGGCAGGCATGGGCGGCTCGGCGTTGCCCGGTGTAATTTTGGGCTCGTGGCCACGTTTGAACGTCCCCTTTGAAATTACTCGTACATACGGTATCCCACCGTATGTCGGTCCGAACACTTTATTTATTTCCTCCAGTTATTCCGGCAATACCGAAGAGACACTAGAGGCGCTGCACCACGCAGAAGAGCAGGGCGCGCAAATCGTGGTCATTGCCGCTGGTGGTAAGTTGGCGGACGCAGCACGGGAGAAGGGCTATCCATTATTCGCCATTCCTGCTGGCATTCAGCCCCGCATGGCAACCTTTTACTTTTTGAACGCTTTTGTAAAAATCCTGGCACCATTGGGGCTGACTATCGATAATGTGGAAGACCTGGCAGTTGCCGCCGAATGGCTGCGCGATGAACTGGCCAAGGTTGCCCCTGATGTGCCCACAAGCAATAACTTTGCGAAGCAGATGGCTCAGGAGCTGATGGGCAAGACGGTCATCATGTACAGCGGGCCATTGCTCTTTCCGGCAGCTAATAAATGGAAGATCTGCTTTAACGAGAACGCCAAAAACACGGCATGGGTAAACCAGTACCCTGAATTCAACCACAATGAGTTTATTGGTTGGTCGAGCCATCCGGTAGACAAGCCATTTGCAGTGGTTGAGATCCGCTCCAGCCTGGAACACCCACGTGTGCAGCGGCGGTTCGAGGTCAGCGAACGGTTACTTTCCGGTATGCGCCCGGCACCTATTGTCGTCGAGCCGGCGGGCGATACTTTACTGCAGCAGTTGCTGTGGGGTATTTGTATGGGCGACTATGTAAGTGTGTACCTTGCCATCCTGAACGGTGTTAACCCAACGCCTGTCGATCTGGTGGAGAAGCTTAAGAAGGAATTAGGCTAATTCTCAGCCTGGGGCACGCCACCTCAATAATCCGGTCTATCCAGCGTTCATGCAGATATACGGTATAGTATAGAAATATGCGAATTTTAGTTGTTGAGGATGAAGTTAAAATTGCCAAAAGCCTGGAAAAAGGGCTGACGGCTGAAGGGTATGTTGTTGACGTTGCATATGATGGTGACGCCGCCGAGACCTTAATAAGTGCTAACACCTACGACCTTGTGCTGTTAGACTGGATGATTCCCGGCAAATATGACGGGCCAGGGTTGATTGGACTGTGGCGGGCGCGTGAGGAGCAGGCGCCTATTCTGATGCTGACCGCTCGGACTACTATCGGTGACCGGGTGGTGGGATTGGACGCTGGTGCGGATGACTACTTACCCAAGCCATTCTCATTTGATGAGCTATTGGCCAGGGTCCGCGCCTTGTTGCGGCGCCCACGGGCGCATGGCGGCAACTTGCTCAGCAGCGACACGCTCATACTCGATGTCGTAGCTAAAACGGTTGCCGTAGAGGACAAGCCTGTCCACCTGACCGCTAAAGAGTTCCAGCTGCTGGAATACTTATTGCGTCACAAGGGTGAAGTTGTCAGCAAGGATCGTTTGCTCGATCACGTATGGGCTGACGAGGAGCGTGTGCAGCACAATACCGTAGAGACCTTTATTGCTAACGTACGTAAGAAAATCGGGGCAGGGGACGCCATAATCCAAACAGTTCGAGGCTATGGCTACAAGGTGGACTGATAGGATTAACCTCTTCCGTTCAGCACGATGGAAGCTCACGTTGTTTTACCTGGGCATCATCGTGCTTTTTAACTTGGCCGTAACACTGAGCGTAAAGGTGTACGCTGAGCACGAATTTATGCGGGCCAATGTGGCGCAGCGTAGTGAAGTGCGCGACTGGGTTATTCAGTTCTACGAATTCCCCAATAAGCGCTCCGAAGTGGCGATTGCCGATATCCAGGACACCCAGGCAGAAATTGTACGCGCCCACCTGAACCAGGGCCTACTGGTGATTAATTTATTTGCCCTGGCCATCGGTGGCTTGTTGAGTTACTGGTTTGCCGGCCGTGCGCTTGAGCCAATCGAAGAGGCACACGAAGCGCAAGCCCGCTTTACAGCTGATGCCAGCCACGAACTACGGACACCCCTGGCTAATATGCGCCTGGAGAACGAAGTACTGTTGCGTCAAAAGAACCTTACCGAAGAAGAGGCCCGTGAGCAAATTGCGAGCAATCTTGAAGAAGTCCAGCGCCTGGAGCGCCTCGCGAATAATCTCCTGGCCCTCCATCAGTACGGTGAAGCGGCGTTGGTGCGTACAGCGGTGCCGGTGCAGCAGTTCGTCGACGACGCCATCCACTCTGTTCATGCGGCTGCCGATGCTAAGCACGTGACACTCAAGCAGGAACTTGCTCCCGCGCAGGTGGAAGTACATCGCGAGAGCATGATACAGCTTATGGACATTCTGCTGGACAATGCTTTGAAGTATGGTGGCGGCAACCAAGAGGTGCTGATTAAGGGTGAAGTCCGCTCGGGATATTATCTCCTGTCGGTTAAGGATCACGGCCCTGGTTTGGCTGCTGATGACATACCGCATATTTTCAACCGGCTATACCGGGGAGACAAGGCGCGTTCCACCAAGATCAGCGGGTATGGCCTCGGCTTGGCCCTTGCTAAAGAGATTGCCGAGGCAAACGACGCAGTTATTACCGCTCGCAATAATACCGATGGCGGGGCTTGCTTTGAGCTGCAGCTGGAATTGGCCGAGGAACGGGCCTAAGCAGCAATAGCATCACGCTTTTGCTATACTAAGGGTATGCAGCGGTTATACGTGTCCGCTCGCACTAGGCTCGGCCTGGTGTTGGGAGTATCGAGTCTGGCAAGCCTTGGCTTGTATATTGCTGGAGCGTTGAGCAATCATGATAGCGCTTTCGCCTATTTGCCGTGGAACTTATTCCTGGCTTGGGTGCCGCTTCTGATAGCACTGTGGCTGGAGCGGGTACTGGCCCGTAAACTATGGTCCAGTTGGTATGCGCTGGTGGTGACTACTTTATGGCTGCTCTTTTTGCCGAATGCTTTTTACATGATCAGCGACTTCATTCACATCAAAGAGGCGGGCAGGGTAGACCTGCTGTATGACGTAGTCATGTTTACCTCGTTTATTTTTAATGGCGTACTGCTTGGCTTTCTGAGTTTATATATCGTACACCGAGAACTGCT
>DASPHS010000037.1:0-11606 GCA_035629475.1 Saccharimonadales bacterium (SeqCode) | reverse complement strand
CCACTTGCCGGTGGCTTACCATCACTGGAAGCCCCAACAGTTCCTGAGGTGCATGCTGCTCAGCCTGCTGACTCAGCACCTATTGGTATGACCATCCAGCCAAGTGCTCCACCAGAGCCAGCTGCTCCGGCACCAGCTCCTGAGCCATCCTCAGAATTCATGCTGCCAAGTAGCGATCCATATGCCAACCAGCCAGACAGCGCGGCACCAGCTCCCCGTGATGATGAAACGCTGACGCAAATAGAAGAAGCCGTCCACAGTAGTCATTTAGCGCAGTCTGCTCCCGAACCGGTACTACCGGCCGCTCCAGCACCCGCACCTGTCTTGCCGGACCCAACACCCCTCGCTGCGCCAGCCCCGGCGTACCCACCCTTTGATCCTGCGCCTATGAGTGCCCAGGATGCTGAGGCTGCTTTTGCCGCAGCCGCATCACCTGATCCTGTACCAGCGCCAGTCCAGACTGAGGC
Source organism: Saccharimonadales bacterium (SeqCode) (assembly GCA_035629475.1). Taxonomy (GTDB): domain Bacteria; phylum Patescibacteriota; class Saccharimonadia; order Saccharimonadales; family UBA4665; genus JARIHD01. Next base: position 11,139 of record DASPHS010000037.1, on the reverse strand, counting down.
CCAAGAGGCAGCAGCTGACCTGCAGAACGCCCGTGACGCAGTCATGCAGGCTATCAACAGCAGTGCTAATCCGGACGAACCACTACCGCCTGTTGCGGCTTTGAACGCACAGCCCGTTGACTTGCCATTGGCCGCTGCCCCTGCAATGCAACCGGCTCCAGCACCCGCACCAGCTCCTGGCAGTATGCCGGTATGGGATCCTGCTACTCCAGCACCAGCTCCATTCCAGCCTACCTATAACGATGCCAACCCGATGGCAGCGCAGGCTTTGCCTGGTGTCCCCGGTATGGCTCCTGCGCCTTTTGATCCCTCCGTACCGCAGGGCCAGGTGAACGATCCAAACGCGCCACCTCCTGTACCCCCGCCAATGATGCCGCCGATGCCTCCCTACCAGCAACAGTAGTGTGATACTATTGTCCGGATATGAATGGCATCCTCCTAATTGATAAGCCTCGTGAGTGGACGTCTTTTGACGCCGTCAATAAGACCCGGCGGATTATCCAGTATTCCGACCTGAACGTCACTCACAAGAAACGCTTTCCAGTGGGGCACACTGGCACGCTTGACCCGCTGGCTACCGGCTTGCTGGTATTGCTGCTTGGCAAGTACACCAAGCGTGCGCCAGCACTCACCAAGCTCGATAAAACGTATGAGGTCACCATGCGTCTGGGTATGACCAGCACGACTGGCGACGAAGAGGGTGATAAAACCACCGTATCTGACGTGCAGCCCAGCCAGGAGGCGGTAGAGGCCGCATTGCGCCAGTTCCAAGGCGACATTATGCAGAAGCCACCTATCTATTCGGCCATCAAGATTAACGGCCAACGGGCCTACAAGCTTGCCAGGGCGGGGAAGGCTCCCGAAATGGAAGCCCGTCCCGCAACCATCCGTAGCATCCAGCTGACAGGGTACGCGTATCCCATCGTCACCTTTACTGCGGAAGTATCGAGCGGTACCTATATCCGCTCATTAGTGGAAGATATCGGTGCAGTTTTACAAACCGGCGCTTATATGAGCGATTTGCGCCGTACAAAGGTGGGGCAGTTTACTATTGCCAACGCCATTACTATTGACGCACTAAGCCCCGAGGCAATCGAAGCGCATGCTTTCCAGCTCGATGAAGAACCGGCGGAAACATAAGCAGTGGCCTCTGTAAAACGCCTTGCGCCAAGTGTTCTGATCTGATAAAATAACGCAAGTATGATTACAAGTGAGAAGAAACAAGCAGTTATTACCGATCTGCAAGGTCACAAGACTGACACTGGTAGCGAAGCTGTCCAGGTCGGCATTATGACTGAGCGCATCAAGGAGCTGACTGAGCACCTTCGCAGCAACAAAAAAGATTTTGCTGCTCGTCGTGGTTTGCTTCAGCTCGTTGGTCGTCGCAAGCGTGCGTTGCAGTACATCGCCTCCCGCGATGGTCAGGCTTACCTTGACCTCATCAAGAAGCTTGGCATCCGCCGCTAGTGCATAGACTACTGGTCCCGTACGTTACGGGGCCACAAGCTTGTGCACATTAAGGCTTTAACCGAGAGTCATGGCAGGTCCATCTACGTTTGTAGTGGCCGCCGGTAATGGGCAGGGGTCAGATATATAGCTCCCAGATCCTCATATCAAAAGCACAAGGGGTCGCCATATATTTGCACTGTGCCCACTACATACAAATCTCTCGCCAGAAAGGCAAAATAAACAGCTTATGGGACAAATTATCAATCCTCATGGGAAACCCCACGTTATCGTAGAGACGGAATTCTGCGGTAAAACCCTCAAACTTGAGGTCGGACGCGTCGGCTTCCGTACGAGCGCCTCGGTTATCGCTACTTACGGCGACACCGTTATCCTCGGTACAGCTATGGTGAGTGACAAGCCGGTTAAGGGAATGGACTACTTCCCGCTGAGCATCGACTATGAAGAGAAGTTTTACGCTGCTGGTAAGATCAGCGGCTCCCGCTTTATCAAGCGCGAAGGCCGTCCTTCTGATGAGGCTATCCTCATTGGCCGCCTCATCGACCGCCCAATCCGTCCACTGTGGCCCAAGGGTTATCGCCATGAAGTCCAGGGCGTTGCCACCGTACTGAGCATGGACCCCAGCTTCCGCCCAGACATGATCGCCATGATCGCCATGAGCGCAGCCTTCATGCTGAGTGGCGCACCATTTGACGGCCCGGTTGCCGGTATCCGTGTTGGATTTGTCGATGGCAAGCCGACGGCTTTCCTCTCTGCTCAAGACCTTAAGACCAATGTCCTCGACCTCGTCGTTGCTGGTACTAAAGACGCTATCATGATGGTTGAAGCTGGCGCTAACGAAGCCAGCGAAGACCAGGTCATCGAAGCTCTGGAATTTGCCCAGCAGGCTATCCAGCCCGCAATCGCTTTGCAGCAGGAGCTTGTTGAAAAGGTTGGCGTGACCAAGCAAGAGTACGAACTGACACTTCCGAGCGAAGACATCCAAAAAGAAGTCGATGCCTTTCTTGACGGCAAGATGGGCGAAAAACTTCGTGCGCCAATGTCAGAACGCCACGAGCGCATGCACGTGTTGCGCGAGTCTATGCTGGCACACTTTGCCGAGAAGCTTGGCGATGAATTCGACGCCGTAAAGCGTGAATACGAAGACGCTTTTGCCTCGGCTGCCAACAAAGATGTCCGCAGGGATATTCTGGTAGACGGCGTCCGTCCTGACGGCCGCGGCTTTACCGAAGTACGCGAACTCAGCAGTGACGTAGGCTTTCTGCCCCGTGCCCACGGCTCCAGCCTGTTTACGCGTGGCTTAACCCAGGCCATGAACATCGTGACCTTGGCGCCATTGAGCTACGCCCAGCTGATCGATACTATGGAGCGCGACGAAGACAAGCGCTACATGCACCACTACAACGCCCCTGGCTACACGGTAGGTGAAGTCCGGCGCCTTGGCAGCCCTGGCCGCCGTGAAATCGGCCACTCCGCACTTGCAGAGCGCGCTTTGCTGCCAGTTATTCCCGACGAAGACGTCTTTCCATATGCTATTCGTTCAGTGACTGAAATCATGAGCCAGAACGGCAGCACCTCAATGGCTGCTACCTGTTCTAGCTGCTTGGCCTTGCTTGACGCCGGTGTGCCCCTCAAGGCTCCGGTCAGCGGCATCGCTATGGGTCTGATGATCGAAGGCGACAAGGTCATCATCTTGAGCGACATCGCTGATGCTGAAGACTTTGCTGGCGACATGGACTTTAAGGTAGCTGGTACGGCGAACGGCATTACCGCCTTGCAAATGGATATGAAGGTTCATGGCTTGCCCGTAGAAATTCTCCGCAAAGCACTGATGCAGGGTAAGGAAGGCCGCGCCCACATCCTCGAGCACATGGTATCGGTTATGCCGACCCACCGTGAATCCCTGAGTCCCTACGCACCTCGCGTAGAGACTATCAAGATCAACCCGGACAAGATCCGTGAAGTAATCGGTAAGGGTGGTGAGACCATCCAAAGAATTACGGGCGAAACCGGTGCCGAAATCGACATCAAGGACGACGGTACGGTCATGATCGCCAGCCCTGACGGCGCAAGCATCGAAAAGGCTATTCAGTGGATCAAGAGTATTGCTATGGACCCTGAAGTCGGCGGCATCTACAAGGATGTGCCAGTGGTGAGTGTTATGGACTTTGGTGTATTCGTGAATATTATGCCCGGCAAAGACGGCCTGGTACATGTTTCAGAGATTGCCGAAGAGCGTATCAACAAGCCAAGCGATGTCCTGAAAGAGGGCGACCGTGTAACGGTAAAACTAGTAGCAATCGACGAGCGCGGTCGCTTACAGCTGAGCATGAAGGCTGCCGCCCGTGAGCTGAATGATGGAAAAGCAGACGAATAGGCCCACCCATAAGGTAGTGGCTTTGCTTGAGAAGCCACAGGTCAGAGTATTCTTTGGCCTGTTGGCGCTCGGGCTCGCGTATGTGTTTATTTCGTGGGCTATCGACAGCGGTAGCCTTCTGGATTACGCCATTGCGATACTGCTGGCAATTTCCGGTGGCCGCGAACTCCTGGACGCCTTTCGTATCTACCGCAAAGGGCAGGGGAGGCGGCGATGAAGCTCAAGGTGGCAGCTAAGATAGTATTGCAACATGCAGGTAAGGTGCTATTGATGAGTGACAGAGGCAAGTGGGATTTTCCCGGCGGTGGTATAGAAGGTGACGAGCGCCTGCCAGACGCATTGCGCCGCGAACTCCTCGAAGAAACAGGCCTTGAGCATTTTACAATCGGAAACGTAGTGCACGCTGATGAATGGTTCATAGACAAGCTTGATCTGCATGTCGTAGCTATCTTTTACGAAGGTACGGTTGACAGCCAGCATACGCCGACGCTCAGTAATGAGCATACTGAAGCACGGTGGGTAACGCCGGCTGAAGCACGTGCATTAGATAGCACGCCTGACACTATCCGTGCCTTGGAGGCTATGGGTCTATGAGCACACTAAATGATAAACAGGCAGCACTCGACCAGATTAAAGCAGATATTCTGAAAAGCAATGTCTGCCCGGATTTGGCCAAGACTGCTACGCAGCTTGTGTTCGGGGATGGTAATCCTGACGCCAAAATTGTATTCATCGGTGAAGCACCAGGGAAGAACGAAGACCTGCAGGGTATACCGTTCGTTGGGGCAGCTGGAAAGTTCCTGAACGAAATGCTCGGTCTGATTGGTATGCAGCGGGAAGACGTGTACATTACCAATATCGTCAAATACCGCCCACCTGAAAACCGTGATCCGTTACCCGACGAAAAGAAAGCGTTCCTGCCATATTTGCAGGCCCAGCTAGAAGTTATTCAACCGCAAGTGGTTATTACCCTCGGGCGCCACAGTATGAACTGCTTCTTGCCGGATCTACAAATATCTAAGATCCACGGCGAGGCTAAACGTGTAAGGATACAAATGAAGGCCTCCCAGGATAGCCTACAGATTGTCATCCTTCCACTGTTCCATCCCGCCGCAGCCCTCTATAACGGTGGCATGCGTCAGACGCTAATTGACGATTTCATGACCATACCGCAAGTCATCAAACTTATAGAAGAACAACCCAAGAGCAAGTAAATTCAAAGATATTCTTAGAGAAAGGAATAACAACCAAAATGGATCCCCAATCACCAGAAACACAGAAAAAGAACCCTCGCCCTCCAAGACAGCGTAGCCAGGGCGGAGAAGGCGGTAACAGCCGTGGTAACGGCGGCCGGGGCCGCGGAGGCAATGGCGGCAACGGCTTAAAGCCCCTGACTTCCTCCTCATCTCGTGGTGCGGCAGTCCGCGCCCAAAAGCGCAGCCAGGCTGATGCCCAGCGTATTGCCAACCAGTACCAGGCGGCTGCTACTTCGCAGGCCCAGCCAGAGCGCCGTGCTAACTTTATTGATGACAGCCCCCGCTTGAAGGTGATTGGTTTGGGTGGTATGGACGGTGGTGGTTCCAAGAACATGATGCTCGTAGAGTACATGAACGACGCGGTTATCATGGACTGTGGTAACGACCTTGGTGTTGACCTGCCAGGTATCAACTACGGTATCGCAGACACGTCATACCTGGAAGGTATCCGCCACAAGCTGCGCGGCTACGTGATTACCCACGGCCACTTGGATCATATTGGTGGCTTGCCACACATCGTGCCACTGTTCCCAGCGCCTATTTACGGCTCCAAGTTTACCATTGGCCGCGTGGAAGAAATCTTTGAGAACTTTGGGCTGCCAATGCCCGAAGGTTTTGAGCTGCGCACCGTTATGATGAACGAAGACACCCACGAGCGCCTGAAGATTGGTGAGTTCTTTGTGGAATTGGTACGTATTACGCACTCCATTCCTGGCTCCACCTGTATCGTGCTGGATACGCCCGTCGGCCGCATTATCAACACCGGTGACTTCCGCCTGGACCCCAACCCGCTTGACCACGAGCGTAGTGACATTGAGCGCCTGAAGCAACTTGGTGACGAGGGTGTGCTCGCACTTTTCTCAGAAAGCACCACGACAGACCGCTTGGGCCGTACGCCATCAGAAAGCACCATCGAGCAAAGCTTCGTGGACATTATGCAGCGTGCTCCTGGCCGTATTTTCGTAGCCATCTTCTCCACGAACATCAACCGTATCCAGATGATTATTAACGCAGCCGTGCACCACAATAAAAAGATTGCCCTCGACGGCCGGAGCATGATGAGCACCTTGGAAATGGCTGTTCGCCACGGCTTCGTGCGCGTACCAAAGGGCACCTTTGTGCCTATTGCCAGCGTACCAACGCTCAAGGATCAGGATGTGGTTGTTGTTTGTACCGGTGGCCAGGGTGAGCCAAGCTCTGCGCTACAGCGTATGTCTGCTGGTGAGCACCGCCACGTTAAGATGAAGGCTCAGGATACAGTTATCCTCAGTTCTACACCAATCCCCGAAACCGGTAACGACGCGTTGATCGCTGGCATGGTTGATGACCTTATGCGTAAAGACGTCCATGTCTTCCAGCACATTACTCACGACCTTGACGGTGTTGGCCCATTGCACGTTTCCGGTCACGCCAGCATCGATGAGTACGCCGACATGATCCAGTACACCCGACCGAAGTTCTTCGTGCCTATCTATGGTTCATACTACAAAAAGCAACGCCACATTGATATTGCTATCAACCAGGGCATCCCCCGCCAGAATTGTCTGAATGCAGAGAACGGTGACGTGATGGCCTTTACGCAAGATAAGGTTGAGATTATTGGTAACGTTCCACACGGTACTATCCTTGTTGACCAGAGCGGTGCCATCGTGAACAACGTGGTAGTCAAGGACCGTGTACTGCTCAGCGAAGAAGGCCTGGTGGCGGTCGTCCTGACAATCGACAAGAAGAACGGCAACTTGTTGACCAGCCCTGACATTATCAGCCGTGGTTTCATTTACATGCGTGACAATGAAGAACTGATGAACAACTTGCGCCAGGAACTACGCCGAGCAGTGCAGCAGCGCTTCAAGCGGATTGACCTGGATCGCTTCAAGGTAGAACTGAAGGACCACATTACCCATTTCCTGTTCGACCAGACGCAACGCAGTCCGATTGTTATTCCGGTTGTAAATGTTATCGGTGGCAATAAAATCGAAGCTAAGACGGCTGCTGGTGGCCGCACCAAGGTAGGCGAGGAAGTCGCTAAGGACCAGGAGCAGCGGTTCAAGGAGATGCGTGCGCGGCTCCTTGGCCAAGACGCAAGAAACGACTAGTTTTGCTATTGGCGCCTCTCTGAACGGCAGATTCTGAGCGTAACAGATGTGGTCCGCGTTCTCGGTACTCAAGTACCGTTCACTTGCGGTCCTCCTGTTCCATCTCAGACTCCGCTCGCCCAGAGAACCGCATCGTCTATGGTGACATACTGCTTAAAAAGCCTGTGGAGAAATCTGCGGGCTTTTTCTTTCTTGGAGCAAAGGGAAGTATAAACTAGTTATGCTTTAGTATTGACAAAAACGCTAATGTTTGTTAGTATATACGTAGGCTAATGAAAAACAAAAAGACTTTCATGCCAAAAAGCCTAAACAAAAACTCGTGCGTAAGAACACTAATAAAAACGACATAATACGATAATAAAAAGTGTTCTTACACACAAACAAGTAATTGAGGATAAGACCATAATCCTTAATTACTCAAAAACAAACAGGAGATAGTGCTGGAAACAGTGCTATCTCCACCCCAGAATCGGAAACGATTCTAACCAAACATCTCAAATAAACTCCTGTTTCGGTTATTCAGGAGTTTATTTTTTGTATGAGCGGGGAACCTCGGGCCAAACAGAAACCCCGGTTTGCACCGGGGTGATCGTATGGGTCGTCCTGCTTGTTAGTACTGTTGCTCTGCGATGCTGGCTTTTTGCTTGTTGGCGTGGTGTTTCAGGGCCATGCCGGCTCCGGCGCCAACAACTTTGGCGCCTACCTTAACGAGTGGACCGTACTTAGGTATTTTATCGCCGTAGCGGCCCACGGCTGAGGCGACGGCCATGGTTCCGGCAAGAGCCAGGGTCACCCGGCGGTCGCGACGGGCTTCGTTATGGGCAGTGAGCGCATTCGGGTCTTGCAGCTGGGCTTCGGTTGGTTTGGGAACGGGCATAAGGTTTCCCACGATGTGGCCCACATGTTCGCCGAGTACCTGCATGTTGTGCCGTGGGGTGCCAAGTTCAGCAAAGGGTAGTGCGCCTGGTTGTTCACCTGGGGGCGGTGGCGGAGGGGGTGCGGCTTCGTGGCGATGCATAAGTTAACATTAGCATTTTATTGTTGTTTAGTCAATAAGCTTATGATTATTGCTATGCCTAAGCGCGGCGCCAGAACTGAGGAGTAAGCATGAGCGTCATTGACAAATGCTGTAATTTTTGCTATAGTTTACGTATAACCATTACCTCTTAGCGTAAGGTGTTATAATAAAAATCGTTATGGCAAAAAAGAAACAAACACGAGGACGTAAGGCAGCACCCAAAGAGCGATCGGCATTCTGGCCGTTGAGCGGGGCGCTGTTGCTGCTATTGTTCGCACTGCTACTCCTGCTTGGCGGTTTTGGCAGCGGAGGTCCTTTTCCTAAGAATATCTTCAAAGCAATATATGACGTCTTCGGCTGGGCTGGCTATCTGGTGCCCATTATCTTTGGTATCTGGGGCGCCTATAAGTTCAAGAGTGAAGACCATCGCATTCCCCTGAAGCTGGTGCTCTCGCTATCGTTCGGTCTTATATTTGCTTCCAGCTGGGCCTTTTCAGCGTTTGCAACCCGCGACCTCGGCAACGCTAACTGGATGGGTGGCCATGGCGGAGTTATCGGCGAGGCCGTGGGCGGGGCAGCACGTTCTGGTCTTGATGCATTTCCTGCGTCATTAATCTTCTTCGTCTTATTCGTATTAGCTATCTTCTTTGCCTTCAACATTTCGCCGAAGGTACTGATGAATATCTTCAACATTTTCCGGCGGCCAGAAGTGGGTGACACTGATCTAGGTGTCCTGCGCCGTAGGGCTGATGCCAATGCTAGTGCCACGAGCTCGGGTACGGGTAGCTTTAAGCTGAACGAAGGTGTGCCAACCGAATATGGCGCCAAAGCCGAAGAACCAGAAAAGCCCAAGCCCCGCTTTGCCTCACTTAAAAATGCTGCAACAACCGAAAAAATGCCTATCGTTGAAAACCAAGTGGCACTTACCGCTCCAAGCGACCCTGATTGGAAATACCCAGAAGTCAGTTTGCTTGACCAGCGCCAAGACAAAGCTGATGCTGGCGACGTAAACGGCAATGCACAGATTATTCATGACACCTTCGCTAACTTCAACATCGATGTCGAGATGGAAGGGGCTAACGTCGGCCCACGCGTTACCCAATACACCCTTAAGCCACCTACAGGTGTGAAGCTGACTAAAATTACGTCACTCGAGAATAACTTAGCACTCGACCTTGCTGCGCAGGCTATCCGTATGGAAGCGCCCATTCCTGGTAAGCGCGCAGTCGGTATTGAAGTACCTAACGTCAAGGCAGCTATCGTGCGTCTGAGCTCTATCCTGCAATCCAAGGAATGGAACGATATGAAGGGGCCTCTCAGCTTTGCAATCGGTAAAGACATCGCCGGCCGGCCAGTTGTGGCTGATCTGGCAAAAATGCCGCACCTTTTGGTGGCAGGTCAAACCGGTTCCGGTAAGTCGGTCATGATTAACGATATCCTTACCAGTTTGCTGTACCGCAATAGCCCCTCAGACCTGAAGCTTATCCTCGTTGACCCTAAGCAGGTGGAACTGACGCCTTATAACGACATCCCCCACTTGTTAACACCGGTGATTAACGAGCCGGAAAAATGTATCAGTGCCCTTAAGTGGGCAGTGGCTGAAATGGAGCGCCGGTTGCGCACTATGGCTGAAGTCGGTAAGCGTAACATCGGTGAATACAACAACCTCAAAAAAGAAGAGGGCATGCCATACATCGTGGTTGTTATCGATGAGTTGGCCGACTTGATGATGATGGCTGCCCGCGACGTGGAGGCGCTCATCGTCCGCCTGGCACAAAAGGCCCGTGCTGCCGGCATTCACTTGGTGCTGGCAACGCAGCGTCCATCGGTTGACGTAATTACCGGCCTTATCAAGGCAAACGTACCGGCGCGTATCGCCTTTACCGTAGCCAGCCAGGTTGACTCCCGCACTATCATTGACCAAATGGGAGCCGAGAAACTGTTGGGTATGGGTGACATGCTGATGCTCACCAGTGACATGGCCAAGCCGAAGCGCGTCCAGGCTAGTTTCATCAGTGACGAAGAGACAGAGAAGGTAACCAAGCAAATCCGTGACCAACGTGAGCCGCAGTACGACAATGACATCATTAGTCAGCCCGTACAGCTGGGGAACGGCAAGGGTGGCAATGTTATGGAAATGGGTGGCGGAGGCGGTGGCGCCGAAGAAGACATGTTCCGTGAGGCTGTCCGCTGTGTTATCGAGGGCAAAAAAGCCAGCACCAGCTTGCTGCAGCGTCGCCTGCGTATCGGTTATGGCCGTGCTGCTCGTATGATAGAAGAGATGGAAGAGCAGGGCATTGTGGGCCCGGCAGACGGCTCTCGCCCGCGTGAGGTACTCGTAAGCTCGCTTGATGAAGTGTTCGGTGGCGCAGGTGAAGCTGGCCCCGAAGATGGTGTTGCGCCAGCTGCACCACAGCCACCTCGCATCCAGCTATAGTACCTATACTTGAATATTTAGTGTATATATGTTATAATATACACATTATGTCTTCTGAGACGTTTCATACAGAGGTTGCATATATGCGTCAGGCGCATACGCTGGGGAATCCCGCAGAGCCTTACGATGCGCTTATCCGCAACTTTGATGATGGTAATACATGGACGCGCGACGCCGGCTTACTGTCGACGAGCGCCCGTTCTACTATCCTGACGATTGCCGAGGCAGGTCGTACCCGCCTTACGCCAGCTGAACACGAGCTTTTCAAAGGTGGCCAACAGGGTCTAGCTGATGCACTGAGTCCCACGGAGCATACACGGGAACTGTTTGTTGATGATGTCGCCGAAGTGCTGCTCAGCGAAGCCGTCATTGCCCTGGACGCAGGCCACTTGCATGCACGGCGCTTTAATGCCTGCTTCAAAGAGTATGGCGGTGTCATGGGCCTCCTGTCGCGTCCTGAGCGAGCGCTGCCCATCTTGCAGGCGGCA
>DASPHS010000036.1:0-2831 GCA_035629475.1 Saccharimonadales bacterium (SeqCode) | reverse complement strand
GAGCATCAACACGCCCGTATCACTCGTATCTGCCGATACCAGATTGAGGGTTGTGGTGGCGTCGTCAGCAAACAGTTGCTTGCCCGTGCCTAATACGACGGGGTAGGTAATGAGCATGTAGGTATCTACCAAATTATGTTTCACCAGTGTCTGCAGGAGTGTGGCGCTGCCGTATACCAGAATATCACCGCCGTCTTGTGCCTTCAGGTTAGTGATGGCCGCAACAACATCGCCTTCAATTGCATGACCATTCCAGGGCATATCCGCACCTGGAGTATGCGTGGCAACCAGCTTTTCCATGGAGTTCATCTTTTTGGCAAAGTCATCGTCGTTGCGCTCTGACCAGGCACCAGCAAAGGCCTCGAAGGTAATGCGGCCCAGTAATAGAGTATCTGAGCGCATCAGCTGCTCGCTTTGGAAAGCTGCAATTTGGTCATTCCAGTAGGGAAGGGTCCATTTTTCTGGGGATTCCATGCGGTTATCCAATGTTACGTATTCAACGACAACGAGTTTTCTCATATATGCACCTTTGCTTTTAATGGTTTGGTTCAGTACAATCAATGTATAACGTTACGTAGCGTAACGCAAGTAAGTTATGAAAAACACGTCTCCTACCCCCAAGGCCACCCGGCCGCGAAGCGCAGCCTCTCACCAGGCTATTATTGCCGCTGCCGTACGGATACTCAGCGAGCAAGGGCCAGCAGCGTTTACTATTGAACGTGTCGCTAAGGTATCTGGCACAGGGAAGCCGACTATCTATCGGTGGTGGCCCAGCAAAACAGCACTCCTCATCGAGGTGTTTGACCACGAAACTGCCGCCTATGTAGCTATTCCGGATTTGCATTCGACCTATGATGAACTGTTGACCTGGTTTAATGGCGTGTGGGATATGTGGCAAACGTCGGTTGGCGGCGCTGCGTTCCGAGTCATTCTAGCCGAGATACAAAGCGACCAGCAAGCGCTGCAATTCTTTAATGATGCGTTCGTTGTGCATAGGCGCGCACGATTACTGGCTGTACTCCAACGCGCGCAGCAGCGTGGCGAACTACAAGGCCGCGACCTGGAAGTAATCGTTGATTACTGCTGGGGCTTCAACTGGTACCATTTGCTCACCCATACAACGCCGAGCCAGGCTGCAATTCGGGAAGTTATAGCTACAGTCACGCGTTCCTGAGTTCACTGCCGCTGGTAGTGAAAATCTGGTGGGTGAGTAACTCATCGCCGTAGCGGTTCAGATCTGTTGCTACATGAGTACGCACAAATCCATAGCCTGTCGGGTCAAACCCGGTCGTTCCCAATCCGATGACAATGCTGTCGCCTGGGACAGCAATACGCTGCATTTCGGTTAGGCTGGCTGCAATATATGCATGGGTAGTGGAACCTCTATGGTCCACTGGCTCGATGCCAGCCAGGTAAAAACAGGTGCCTTCAGACTGCGGTAGGTCTGCCAGGTACGGCAGGAGGTCACCCCGCACATAGTTTCGGGGCATCGACCCGTGTGCGTCATTGCTTGCGTGTTGCTCAAGCAAATCGGGTTTCATGTTTCTGTCTACGCCGACATATTCCCGTGCGCCAAGACCCTCCGCTACTATTACAGGGAGGCGGGAAAGATCAGGCACGCCACACCCGAGATCTATCATGACTTTGCCGCGCAATACAAGCCCCAGGGCCCGCCCAAAAGCGCTCAGGCGTTCCGGCGCAAGGCTCGCCTGGAGCTGATCTGCCGGTTTGAGCTGGCGTCGACCGTACTCGTCCTCCACGAACAGCCCATCCAGTGAGACTTGGTTGAGCCTGTCAGAGAATCGCGCGTAAGGATCCATGAAAAAGCGCGTACTTTGAGCAAGTGTATCGTAGCCGGAACCTTGGAGAGACATTAGTATGTATTATACAATATATGTAGTATTTAAGCAATAGTTGTTTCAGTGCGGCTGTGAACATACTAAGCACAATAGACCTGCTAAGACAGGTCTATTGTGCTTAGTGGGCGATGGGTGATTCAAACAGGTGCAGGCTAGGGTATACTACGCTTATGGTTCGTCATGCTCATGCCCAAAAGCATTTACATCAGAAAGAGACAAAACACCGTGATGGGTTGGACTGGATATTGTACCTGTTTATGGTGGCAACGCCGCTTTTTGAGCTTCCGCAACTGCTCGTGATATATCAGACTAGAAGTGCAGAAAATGTGTCACTTGCCACATGGGCATTTTTTGCATTATCGAATGTGGCCTGGATAACCTACGCTATCCGTAGCAAACTACGGATACTTATTGTCACCTATTCACTGTACTTCGCCATAGAGGTTGCCATAGTCGTTGGCATCCTGCTGTATTCTTAGTAGTTTATTCCTGCTTGCCAGCAATCCGACCCGAAGGTGTGTACGTCGCCGATATCGGCTAGTAGAATGGTGTAATGGACAGGCAACTATACGTCGGTACATCAGGTTGGCACTATGATGATTGGACGGAGCTATTTTATCCGGCAGAAGTGCGCGGCTATCGCGAGTTGACGTTTCATGCTCAGTTTTTTAATACTGTAGAGAACAACTCGTCATTCTATCGTATAGCCGGGGAAAATACCTATAAAACATGGTACCGAATGACACCTGACACATATAAATTCTCGATGAAACTTAACAAGTTCATTACGCATACGAACCGTCTTGAGATTACTGATGAGGTCATAGAAAAAGTGCAATACATATTGCAGACGACCCAAGTGCTTGGTGACAAACTCGGGGTGATGCTTATACAATTGCCAGCAAGTTTTAAGTACGACTTACCCAGGCTGCGGACCTTCCTCGAGTTCTTCACTGCTGAAGTTAGAAGCAA
>DASPHS010000035.1:0-2047 GCA_035629475.1 Saccharimonadales bacterium (SeqCode) | reverse complement strand
GATCGCACTCGCCAGTGGAGGTGCTACTCATTGGGCCTAGCCGGATGATCTACAGTATTGCCTCGGGGGAATAGGCTTTGAGGATGGGCTGGTAAGCGGCCATTTGCTTGCGCAGGGATTTGGCGTTTGGAAGATGTTTTTCCATTTCGGCCCAGAATGGTGCGCCATGCTGCATGACCTTGGTATGGGTAAGTTCGTGCACTAACACGTAATCAATAAGGTGCCACGGCAACTGCATGAGGTAGATGTTGAGCGTAATGTCCTTTTCTGATGTACAGCTTCCCCACCTGCTCTTAAGTGGTTTTACGCCAACACTTTTGTAGGTAAAACCGTATTGTCCAGCCAGGGTGCGCAGTCTATCCGGCAAGAGCGCCAGTGACTCTTTGCGGAGTGCCCGCAAGCTGGCCTTATGGGCTGCGGCCTGTACTTTCGGGTCATCATAGGTGTAAATGCGGGGATATGATACGCGGACAGCATTGCTTTCAACACGCGCCGTAAGCTTATTGCTTTCCGGACCGGCCTCAAAATAGACACGGTGGGCTTTGCCGATGGCATGGCCGTGCTCCAGGAGCGGTGTCTCGGTTTTGACACGGTGCTGCGCAATCCACTGGGCTTTGGATAGGGCGAACTGCTCGCCTGCTGCATACGGCAGCCAGTATGGCAGCGACACCCGTATTTCGCCATTATGTCCAATGCTCAGGCGCAGCGAACGGTTGCCGCGGCGCTTATAGAGCGTGACATCGCCAATGTCTGGGATGGTAACGGTTTTCGTACTCACTAAGGTATGTAATCCTATCGGATGACAATATTGCGGCGGCTCATATCCACGCGTCCGGCTGCAGGGTTCGGCACGAGGTTCACCAGGCCAGGCTTGATGAGCTTGGATCCGGCTTCGTCGCTACTTACGAGGCCTAATTCGCGCATGCGCTTCATGAAGGCGCTCAGCTGCGTTTGGAAGGTGTGTTTACCGCTGATCACAATATAGTCTTCGTTTTGGGGGTTTTGCATGCCACTGGCCAGGCGTTCAAAGGTCGGTCGGTCGAGGGGTGGGTTGTACTTGTCGTCGGATTTACGGCGGTCGCGCTTGCTGGCCCGGGCGAATGAACTTTCGGTATCAATCTGGAACCAGATAAGCAACGGCTGTGCGCCATTTTTGCGGGCGACTTCACGGAGCTCGCGGCGCTGTGTCAGGCGCATGGCGTTCGTGTCGTAGATGACGGTCATGCCAGCATGCAGAAATTCACCGGTCATGTAGTCCATGAGGTGGCTGACGACTTGGTTTTCTTCGCGGTCATAGCGGGGCTGCTCGAATAACTCAGTACGGATGCGGCCGTCCTGGACGTGGGCGGCATTCAGATGGTCGGTAAGCTGGCGGGCGAAGTATGTTTTACCTGAGCCTGGAAAGCCGTACAGCATAATCATCAATGGTTTTGCAGGAGTTATTTTAGACATATCGTATATAAGGTATACCAAATTTTGCTCTAACATTAAACCCCTTACAGACGCGAGAAAGCATACTGCTCTTGCTTAAATAAGATAAGTATGTTATTATATTCTTTTCTAAAAGTAGGCATAACCATGGCACATCCTAACCAGCACCCTGCCCCGATCGTAGCGCCTGAGGCAGCAGTTGCAAGCGTACGCCGCCACGGCGATACGTTAGACGTATATGCCCCTCGTTTGCGCCAAACCGAGCAGTTGGGGCGGCGGGTGTTGCTGACGGCGGCGCTGCCTACGGCTGTGGAAGCCTTTAACAGCTACCCTGGCCTTCAGTACGCCGTGACCGCACCGATTTACGTGGCTGCAGGCACCGCTGTGGCCGTAGGAGCTTATGGCGTGCGCCGTTTGCGCCAAAACGGCAAAGTGGCACGGGCAGAAGCCGCCCAAGATGCTATCCGCCAGGATTTGGGAGAGCCGGTAGACGTATTACGTGTAGGCCGTGTGCATGGCCGTCGCAAAAAGAACCGCGACCTCAACCTGCGTTGGTACGGCCTTGATGCCGAATACACTGATGATAGTAAACCCGCCGATGCTTTTGACGTTGCTC
>DASPHS010000034.1:0-2603 GCA_035629475.1 Saccharimonadales bacterium (SeqCode) | reverse complement strand
TCCGTCACCTAGCCAGTGTTAACAAGCTGAAACAGGTTATTATCCCCAACCGCAGCACTTATTCTTCCCTGTTCAAGCGTTTGAACGAGTATGGCGACAAGTATTTTACGTTTATGAACGACTTGCGCCGCGACCTGGCGTATCGTGATTTCCGCCGCCGCTCACCCCGCAAGCCACAGCAGCAAGCCCCCACTAATTAGCGTCACCGCGTCCAGCGGCGTGTATACTATAGGTAATTAGTTATGAAGCATGTTGCGCATAAGCTTACCGCCTTTTTGGCATCTCGAGGGTTCTTTTACGGTATCCTCGGCTTTTTTGTACTAAACGCCCTATGGTTCGTGTTTACCGTATTGTTCCCGCTCGCTTTTGATGAAGATTTCCACTTGGGTGTGATACGTATTTATGCCGAGCAATGGTCGCCCTTTTTGAGCGGTCAGCCGGCAAACGGTGATGCCTACGGTTCGCTGGCGACGGACCCTTCGTATCTGTTCCACTACCTTATGAGCTTCCCGTTGCGCTTCATTGCGCTATTCACCCAGAGCGAGACCATCCAGGTTATATTCCTGCGCCTGATTAACGTGGCCATCTTTGCCTGGAGCCTGGTGCTCTACCGCAAAGTGCTGCTGCGAGCCAAGGCTTCACCAGCACTGACGCACACCGTCCTGGCAATTTTTGTACTCATTCCTATTGTCCCGCAGCTGGCAGCCCATATTAACTACGACAACGTCCTGATGCTGTTGTTCGCCTGGCTCTGCCTGATAGTCTTCCGTATTACCGAAAGCCTGCAGCAACGCCGGATTGATGTGCCCGCTATCCTGTTGTTTATTATCGTCTGTTTATTTACGAGCCTGATTAAATACGCTGCCCTGCCGTTACTCGTAGGCGCTGTCATCTTCCTGCTCTACATGGCGTTCCGGTCATACCGTGGCCACTGGCGGCAACTGTACAAAGGCGCTAAGGGCGGCTTTGTGCGCATCAACCGCCGGACAAAGATAGTACTGCTGACAGTGCTATTTATTGGTTTGGGGCTGTTTGCACAACGGTATGTCGTTAACATGGTCAAGTACCAATCACCGGTGCCCGACTGCGGTAAGGTGTTGCGCGTTGACCAGTGTGTCAAGTACGGCCCATGGGGACGCGACCATGGATTGGAGCAGTCTAAAGACAAAGACTTCCAGCCGGATGTTGGCTACTTCGTAAAGGAATGGCTGAAGGGTATGCGTCATCGCTTGTTCTTCGCGGTCAGTGGCGCCAAGACAGGATTCATAAACTATATTGAGCTTCCCCTGCCGGTCGCCGCCTTTACGGTGTTGGTCGTGCTCGGTGTGCTGGCAATCGGCATATGGTTCCGGGCTATCTTTGCCGGCCAGCCATTCCTGGTATTCTTTGGCATTACGACGCTCGTGTACCTGGTGGTGCTATTGCTCGACCAGTTTGGGATGTATAAGCAGACCAGTGTGCCAGTAGCAATTAATGGCCGTTACCTGTTGCCTATTCTGCCGGTAGTGGCAGTTATCGCCGCCCGTGGATTTGCTTATGCGTTAGCCAAGTTCAAAGCCCAGGTCATACAGCCGTATCTGGCTGTGCTGACTATCCTGCTCTTCTTGCAAGGTGGCGGTATGCTGACGTACCTGCTCCGGGCCGATACCCACTGGTACTGGCCGAACCAAACGGTACGCGATATCAATGAGGGTGCCCGCAAGGTCATCGCCCCGGTTATTATTGAGGGCGACAAGTACAAAGACTGGCACTAACCGTCATCTTTCACTATAACTCCGTCATCCTGAACTTGTTTCAGGACCCAGTCAGAGCGTTCCACTTCTTCTCTCTTACTTTTTGTACCGCAAAAAGTAACAAAAACTCTCGGGTTAGCACCCTGACATGACTGCCCGCTGGCTGGCCGGTACGGTACAAAAAAGTAAGGAGACTATTTGTCGAAGCGGGTGTGCTTCAGCTGTTCGAGCATTTCTTCGGTGAGGGTGCGGTTGATGCGGATAAGGTCGGCGATGACACCTAGCGCGAATGATAGGAATGAGCCAATCAACAGGACGGAACCAAAGATGAGTGACTGGGTGTGGCCGCTGCTTTCACTGTGCTCAAACAAGAAGAAGTACAGGAATCGTCCTGCTGGAATGAGCCCGGCAATCAACAAGAAGATGCCGAGTGATACGAACAGCACGTAGGGGCGATACATGATGAAAGCCCGTATGATTGCGGCGCCTGATTTGCGGATGTGCTCGAAAGAGTTTTTGAACAAACGGGATTCACGAGTCTTGGCGTTGGTGACGACCGGTATGCTCTCGATGGTCATGTTCTTGTTGCCGGCTTGGATGATTGTCTCCATGGCGTAGCTGAATTTTGTAACAATATTCAGCTGCATGATTGCGTCACGGCTGTAGGCACGGAAGCCACTGGGAGCGTCGGGTACCTTGGTGCCGGCTGCCAGGTTGAGCACTTTGGTGCCAACCCGCTGCATGATTTTTTTACCGAGGGAGAAATGCTGAATGTTGCCCACCTGTCGGTCGGCAATCACAATGTCAGCCCGCTTGGCGATGATTGGCTGTACCAGGTCGGTAATACGCTCCTGAGGGTACTGGTTGTCG
>DASPHS010000033.1:0-22909 GCA_035629475.1 Saccharimonadales bacterium (SeqCode) | reverse complement strand
TCATTGCCGCCCAGTGAAACAAAACTGTGGGCCGGTATGCTACTCCCAGTGTCGGCCACCATGCCCATATCACCTGGCTCAAAATGGTGGTCGTCATCGACAGGCTGACCCAGTTCGCCCAGTTCAAGGGCTCGGTTGATGACCCGGCCGCCCTGGGCGTGCATGCCGGTTAGTAAGTATTGGGCAAAGGTGTGGCACATATACCGCTTATTACCATAGGGTGGGTAGTCAACGCGTGGTTCGTAGTCAGTTAGGTAATAGGTGATGAACGAGGCTACGCGCTCCTGGAGTGGGCTGGGGAGGCTAATGGTTTCCGATACTGGCTGTTCATGGCCGCTGTATTTAACGAGCGCACCGCCCGCGCGCATGACCCGCCGGTAGGGCTGTTGCATATCAGGCATACGCCCAGGAACGGGGTATATTTCGACGGCAGGTAGGGTGGCTATCTCAAGCGAAGAAGACGAACGCATAAAGCAGTATTATAAAATATTATCAGTATATATGCAATGCATCATCCCGCTTAGGTTGCTGTCGTCTGGTACAATAGATGTGGCTTCAGTGGAATCGTTGTAGCGTCTTTTTATTGGCGCACAATCCATGAAACCCCCTATTTATGCGCAACTATTTGGAACACCTGCAAAGAAAGTACGCCCTGGCACGCCGCCGGCATGTGCGGACTGTTAAGCGGCATGCTAAAAAGCCGTTCTTTGCCATACCGGTCGTAACCTTCATGGTCTCCTTGGCGCTAGTGACAATCGCCTGGATCGTGCTGAGCGGTGGCAAGCCACAACTGCAACCAGACGATGACACGAACATTGTCATGATCAACCATGACAAACAGGAGCGCACGGTGCCCACGCAGGCAAAGACGGTAGGACAGCTACTGCAGCGGCTGGAGATCAAGCT
This sequence comes from Saccharimonadales bacterium (SeqCode), assembly GCA_035629475.1. Classification (GTDB taxonomy): domain Bacteria; phylum Patescibacteriota; class Saccharimonadia; order Saccharimonadales; family UBA4665; genus JARIHD01. The sequence goes on along the minus strand of DASPHS010000033.1, from coordinate 22,003 downwards.
GAACGAAGGTGATGTTGTTGAGCCCGCCAAAGACACCGAAATCATCGGCGATAATTTCCGCGTCAACGTCTACCGGGCTGTACCGGTAACTATTGTTGATGGTGCTGATAAAACGTTTACCTATAGCGCGGCAGCCACACCACGCAGTATTGTCCGCCAGGCGGGCATTACCGTATACCCTGAGGACAATCTTTCGCTCAAGCCGACCGAAAACTTTGTAACTGAGAGTTCCATTGGCGAACGGGTGGTCATTAAGCGGGCTACTCCCGTTACGGTCAATCTGTACGGTACGCAAGTGGCTATGCGTACCCACGCCACGACTATCAAGCAACTGCTCAAGGAAAAGCACATCAATTTGGGCAAGGATGACGATGTGCAGCCATCTTTGGATGCTGCGGTGACAGCTGATTCCCAGATATTTCTGATTCGCAAAGGTACCCAGATTGCTACCCAGGAAGTCCCTATCGATATGCCAGTCGAAACCGTCGAGGACAAGTCCTTGACCTTTGGTACGACCGTGGTGCGTCAGCAGGGAGCGCCCGGCAAGAAGCTGGTGACCTACCAGGTTGAACTGCAGAACGGTGTAGAAATCGGCCGTAAGATCATCCAGGAAGTGGTAGCCCAGGAGGCAGTCAAGCAAGTCGTTGCCAAGGGTGTATACTTCGATATCGCCGCCAACAAGACATCAGTCATGGCCGCAGCCGGCCTGAAGCCTGGTGATTATCAGTATGCCGATTACATCATCAGCCGTGAGTCCGGCTGGTGCCACACCAAGTGGCAAGGTCAGTACGGCGGCTGTCCGGCATATCACGGTACGCCGACTGCTTCTGGCACAGGATACGGCTTATGCCAGGCTACACCGGCGAGCAAAATGGCTTCCGCCGGGGCGGACTGGGGGTCCAACCCAGTAACACAAATGAAGTGGTGTCATGGGTACGCCATGGGTCGCTATGGCAGCTGGTCCGCGGCCTACAACCATTGGACCACGAAGCATTGGTGGTAAGATGGGTAGCATGGATTTACCTTCTACCAAGAAATCTCTCGGCCAACACTGGCTGCAGGATGAGCTCAGCCTGGATGCCATGGTTGAGGCTGCCGGCATAACGACCGATGACGTTGTGCTGGAGATCGGTCCCGGTCCCGGCACGCTGACTGAAAAGTTGGTAGCGATCGCCAAGCAAGTCATTGCTGTGGAATTCGATGAGCATCTGGCCCGGGAACTGCCGCTGCGTGTGCCGGCCGACAACCTGACGGTTGTACACCAGGACATTTTGAGCTTTGACCTGACCAGTTTGCCGCCCAACTACAAAGTGGTAGCAAACATTCCTTATTACTTAACAAGTAAACTATTGCGTGTATTGTGCGAAAGCAGCAACCCGTTCAGTGACGGCTCATTACTCATTCAAAAAGAGGTAGCCGAGCGGGTATGCGCTCGCCCCGGCGCTATGTCGCTGCTGTCGGTCAGTGCCCAGTATTACTGCAACGTCGGCTTGGGTCCGTTAGTGCCAGCCCGCTTGTTTACGCCGCCACCCAAAGTCGATTCTCAAATCCTGATGCTCTCGTATCGCCAGGAGCCGTTATTTACTGATGTCGACACCAAGGCATTCTTCCGCCTGGTAAAGGCTGGCTATTCCCAGCGCCGCAAGACACTGGTCAATTCTCTGAGTGCTGGACTGCAATTGGGCCGCGAGCAGACGACTGCACTGCTGGATGCCGCCGGTATCGCCCCGACGACTCGTGCTCAGGCTCTTAGCCTGGAGCAGTGGCACGCACTCTACCTGGCCCACACCAAATAACCCCTCGCTCCCATCACCTCCCGTCATCCTGAACTTGTTTCAGGACCCAGTCAGAGTGTCCCACTTTTGTTGTATCCGGACAGCCTCATCCCTCAGCCAATCAGTCAGGGTGCCATAACCCGAACCCAAGTAGGACCTAGTGGTGTTTGTGTGCCTGCTTTTTGGGATATTAAAAAACGCCCAGGGCTCCCGGGCGTTTTTTGTATGGTGAAGCCTAGCTTACCACTGGTACTTATCGCCTTCGGCAAAGTTTATCAGCATGCCGATGTGCGTGTAGTAGTTCATGGCACTGAACAGGAGGAAGAGTATGCCGGCGATGGTCCAGCAAATGCCGACGATGCGCGCGGCCTTGCCACCAAAGTTACGTACAGCCCATGGTGTCAGCAGGGCGCCCACAGCGCTCAGGCCATACAAGATAGCGAAGAAGGTATTCTCAATCCATGGCTTGTCGTACAGCAGGCCGGTAATCGGCTCTTCTGGCGGCGCACCGCCTACCAGTTCAAAGCGCAGGATTGCCAAGGTGATGGCGGTAAGCATCAAACCAAGGGCCAACACAATCCAGGAGATCGGTGTGAGTGTCTGCCTGACCTCGACCTCGGCTGCGCCACCGGCCTTTTGTTCGCTCAGGGCGATAATGGTGTCGCGCTTGCGCCACAGGAAGAAGGCTGCGGCAAGCGACAGCAGGCCCAGTACAAATACTGGCTCGGCAAAAGCAATGTTAATCGGTGGATTGGCGGTCAGTGGCCAGGTGGTCGCCATCAGGCCACCCAGGAGCGCCATGATGAATCCCAGGATGGCAAAGGTCAGTGACCAGCCTTCAGGTGATACGCGTTGCCGTAAATACAGTTTGCGCATGAGCCGCGGCACCAGAATGAGCGCCAAGCCAGCTGCGACACCCATCAGCGTGTTATACAAAATCATGTTTCCCCCTTGTTGTTATTGCTGTTTCTACCGACATAGTAGGTCTGTAACCTGAGAGCGTCTGTTAGATTGTTCACAGACAATATTGCAGTAAAACGCTAATGCTTGGTAGGGTATAATAAAAATAAACAGCAGGAAGGATCAGCGATACATGGTATTACAAAAACCAGAAGACAAGCCGCAAGACGAACCGGCGGCTCCCGCATCTGGCCTTGCCGCGCCGCCACCAGAGGATGACGATCTTATTGACGAGGCCGAAGTGCCGACGGCAGAAGCTGACAAGCCGCTGCTCACCGTCCCGCCCTATGAACCGCCCAAGCCTCCCCGTGAACTGAGCGAGAATCTGCGTAACATCCTGCTGGCCATCAGTGGTGTCTTTCTTATAATGGCCATGTGTTCGGCCTGGCTGTTAGCACAGGGCTTGCAGGACAAGGATTCGGATGACAAAAAGACCCCCACGTCACAAGTACAGCCAGGTGGCACTGTAGCTGATACGCCTACTATCACATGCGCCGACGACCTTACTATATATAAGAACCAGGACTTAGGGTTTGGCTTCTGCTATCCAGCAGTCTGGGGTGCGGTTACCGTGGCTGATGGCAAGCTGTCCGCCGCCGATAGCGGTAAGCGCTGGAAGGTAACCTTCGCCGACAAAGACGCTGTCCAAGTCGACCTGCTGACGAAAGATTGGTCCACAAAAAAGACCAGTGAATATGCTTGCGTCCCGACTACCACGGCCATGCCTGCATACGCGCCCCTCGTCACTACCTGGTCCAGCCAAAAGGACGGTGCGGTTGTTGCCAGCGCAAGCCGGGGCATCGCAGCCCAAGACGGCAAATATATCATCCGGGAATTTACAGAGGCCAAAACACTCAAGGGTGCCTGCCTGCAGGGCTTTACGCCGCTGGCTGGCAGTGACTACGGCTATACGGCGACCACCTACCAGGCTGCATTCAACACGACCATTACCGCGCCTGATCAGCACCAGGCTGCTCCGGAAACACTTATTCCCGCTGCTGACCGCGGCTACGTGGCAGCTATTACCCAATCCATGCAGGCACTCTAGGGCATCAGGGGTAAGCTTGACCGTAATGGTGCAGGCTGATACCCTTGGTACGTTAGACACGGAGTCTGAGGAGGGTCTATGGAGTCTGTAACGTTGGGGTATTTACTGTCCCACACTGCTACTATTCTGTACCGTCAAGCCGACCAGGTATTACTGGAACGGCTGGGCATCGGTATGTCACAGTTCAAGATTCTGATGCTATTAAAAGAAGAGTCACGGCTGCAACAACGCACCCTGGCTGACAGCTTGGGGCAAACTGAAGCCAGTGTGAGCCGGCAGATTAAATTATTGTGCGAGAAAGGCATGCTCGTCTCGCGGGTAAACAAAGAAAACCGGCGCGAGCATATAACCGTACCTACGGTAAAAGGCCTCAAGATTGTGCATGCTGCCGAAGATATTCTGGCTACATTCCACCAGCCAGCTTTTGCGGAGTTGACCGACAAAGAGCGGCAGCGCCTCACTGAAATGCTTACAATGGTCCACGCTCATACCTGTCAGCCTACGAAACCGTACGCTTGTGACCATCAGGCCATGGGCGGTTCGTATATCGAGGCGTTAGTGGGTGGCGGGAAGCGCATTGATTAAGTGACGCATGTTGTGTGTGAGGTACGCGAATATGGGGCCGTACGTTTCAAAGTCGCGCGGTGCCGAATCGTCTACCTCTGGATGTGAACGGTAGAACAGTGAGGGCAGGGAATGCCGGCGGGTGCCACCTTCGATAATAGGGCCTTCGGGCGAGTGTGCCGAAACCAGGCTGATGCCAGCCCAGGGGCCGGCCATTGCTGGGGCGGTCCTTTCATCACGGTAGCCGCCCATAGATATCCGAATAGCCAGACTGCCTGCAAGGCGGGCCGTACCCGTGGCTGGCGCTTCCTCAAAATGCAGGGTGCGTGCGGCGGTGGGGCTTTCGGCCTCCACGCGTATACGGGCAACGGTCAGCTGGTGCGGTCGCCGGGCGGCCTCCTGCATATTTGGTAGTCCTGTCATGCGTGGCAGGGTGAGTGTACGTGGCGGTGCCATTTGTATATCAGCGGGTGGTTGCAGTAAAGGGTGATTCCAAAACGTATCAATATCATTAGCCAGGTGCCAATGTGCTTCGGGTGCGGTGGGTGTCGTCATAGTAAAAAACAGTATATGGTATAATACAGGTAATCGCGAATAAGCGAGATATGTGGGGCTGAATTTTAAGCTCGACGTTGGACTTTATCGGTTAGATCAGCAGGTCGCTTGTCAGCGTTATAGGCAAAATACAATAGTTGCAGAAAAAACAACTTCTGTACGCGATGCAGTTGCAAACCTCTTTGAGCGCAGCAACTTGAACATGCGTGCACCATCATTTGCTTAATTATTCTTAAGCAAAGCGCATACGACGACATCAGATAGTAGTAACGCGTTTATTTTCATCTGATTGCACAAGCATTCCTGGCCATAGTGCTTGTAAAGACTTGGCCTTTGGATAGTGACGTTTTGGCCGTTTAGCCGTCATTATTTAAGCTTTTTAAACGACATAAACCTGTAGGATAGACTAACTAGGTAAACCGATGGACGCGGAGGCAGTATCCGCCAGCTCCACCACATGAATCAACCCGGCCCTAAAGGCTGGGTTTTTCTTTGCTAATAGGCAGGCTTATGCTGGGCTAACGCGCGCCATTCCGTAGAAATAATCGTGCCATAGTTATCGCGCTTCGTGCCCGTTGCGGTGTCTATGAGCCGCAGCATATCATAGGCCAGCGCGCCGAGATGATGTGCGCCACGCGCTCTGACCTGGTGGTTAAATATCGTGCTTGGGCGGAGCTCTAGGGGTTCATCATAGGGTGTGACAATGGTGCTATAGGGCGTCCTGGCCTCTTCCAGCCGGAAGTAGCCGGGTTCCACGATAAAGCGTAAAAAGTTATACGAGTTGGTCATGCCGCGCATCCAGCGCCGTGGCATGCCCGCCATGGTAGCAATGCGCTGGCGCCCAGTGATTGCCGGCTCGGTCAGAATGGACTGTATATCCATTAATTGCGGCACGAGGGCTGTGTTGCCAAGACGGGCAGGCACGAGCAGCTTGGGTGGTGCCTCTTCTCCGGTAAAGCGCGTTGAGGGTGTATATTCCACGTAACTTACTGCTAACGCCGGATGCTCAGCCAGCTGAGTGATGGAGCGCGTATAAGTAAAAGGTCCCGCTTCTGTTTCAAGCGGGATGTATGGACCAACAGTGCTGGGTGGGCCTTGCGGCCGTTCTAATAAACTCATCCGCACCATTTTAGGCATGTGAGCTTTGCCACACAGTAAAATATCTTATTTCATGGTTATGGCAGCCAACATCTTTTTTGTTCTCATGGCCAGCTGTGAGATAGTTCATGGCCGTCTACCTTGCAATAGCCCATACTTACCGTTGCTGAACTATCTAACGAGAGGAGAAGCACATGGTCCGATTGGGCAAAGACCCCGAAGACACGCACGAAAGTATGCAACTTAACCGATATCTCGATAAGTACGACAGAGGCAAGGCCAAGCGCCACCCAGGCAATAACCGCCTGCAACACCGCAAGAAGAAGTAACAAAAATCCCTCCACTCCGGAGGGATTTTTTTATTGGCGTGGGCCTGCAGGGTACGGGAGGGGCCCGTCCCGATTGTAAAAGTCGAGAGTCGCCCTCATATGATATGGTGCGGCTTGCTCGGGCCGTTCGGAGCAGCCCATAGGGCAGGCGGTAGAAGTTAATACAAGTCGGAAGTATTTGTGCTTTATGTCTGCCGGGAAAAAGGATCGCTCGTCCGTGGGGTGGTCTTCATCCATCCCAATCTTTGCTACGGCGTTGCTTATCCAATGTATGTTGTCGTTGCTGACTTGCACGTCCACGCCGGCACAAGCGGTGGAGGGTGCAATAGGCGTACAGGTGTAGTGGGTTTTAAACGTATCATATCCTGTTGTTTCGAAGCTTTGGGTGAACCAGAGCCATTCATCTTGGAAGCCCCAGGCTGCTTTGTGGTAGAGCACGGGTGTGATTTCGCTATCGACGAAAGTGAATGAAGTCGGAGATTTTTTGGCTGCTTTCTTGGCGGCCGCCTGCTGTTCGGCTGCTGCTTTTTCAGCGGCAGCTACTGCCGCTTCGGTGCTGCTCGCATCAGCCAGGCCGGCATCTTCTACAAGGCTGGATGCAGGCTCACGTGTGATGGTCTTTTTCTGACTAGCTTCACGTACTTGATCTTCGGTAAGAACGGCATTGCTGGTCTTGTCGTCATCTCGTTGCAGTAGGTATATGCCGCCTGCTAACGCGGCAATAATGCATAGCGCGACTGCTGCCAGCAGGTACTTCCTCCGGTGTGTAGGAGTGGTTATTGTCTTTTTAATTGAGGGTTTTGTTGTGGCCATTGTGGTTACCTTTATCTAGTACTACTATACGACAACCTTGATAATTGCTGTAATTTGCTTAAGGTTCCTGGTCTCACACCCCTTGAGCTGTTACAATCACAGGGTAAAAGGATACCTCTGTGAAACAACTCCTCAAAAAAATGTACAAAAATGACGGCAAAGACCGTTTGCTCCCGAGATTCAGCTTATTTATTTTTGACCGCCCGCGGACCGCTGCCATCATCTGGCTCTGTTTGACGGTATTCGGTATTGCCAGCTACACGACGCTGCTTAAAAAAGAGGGTTTCCCAAGTATTGATATTCCCTACGCCATAGCCAGTGGCGCCTATGTGGTGGGCGACCCCGCCAAGGTAGACCGTGACGTTGCCAAGCCAATAAGCGACATCGCTATCAAGCTTGACGGCGTAAAGTCAGTCCAAACGCAATCCCAGCCAATGGGCTACGCCGTTATTATGCAGTACGAAGACGGCACTGACGTCAACAAGGCCGTCAAGCAGCTGCAAGATAAAATCAAGCAAGCTGACGTGCTGCCCAAAGAGGCCACGGTAGCTATCGAGACACCAAAGATCGGCTTTACTGCCCGTGGTGATGATGCTGTTATTACGGTGTATGCCAAGGAGAAGGGTTCTTCGGCGCAGGAACTGCAGGACGAAGCTGAGCAACTGACCAGCTTTATCAAGTCCAAGAAGTTTGCCGACATTGAGGCTATTTCTCCCGTGCCGTCCTTTGAACAGGGTGTTAACCCGCTTACCGGTAAGGTAGTAACCAACCAGACGAGCTTTGACCGCTACGCTATCCGTGAAGACGGCAAGACTACGTTCTACGACTCCGTTGCCGTAGGCATCAACCAGCGTGGCGGTACTGATGTTATTGACCTCGAGGAGCAGCTCCAGGCTGCCATTACCGAGTACAACAACAAGAACAAAGACTCCGCATTCGGTACAACGCTGAGCGCAACCTATGCGCATGACATCAAGGACCAGATTGGTGAGCTGCAGAAATCACTGCTGGAAGGCATCTTGTTCGTGCTGATCATCGGTTCGATCGTTATTGCCATACGTGCGTCGCTGATTACCGTGATTGCCATGCTGACCGTACTGGCTATCACGTTGGGTGTATTGCTGGCTGTGGGCTACACGCTGAACACCATTACACTTTTCTCCCTGGTGCTGTGTTTGGGCCTTATCGTTGATGACACCATCATTATGGTTGAAGCGCTCGATGCCCAGCGGCGAAGGCGTAAAGATGCCCGCGAGGTGGTGCAGGTGGCGACCCGCAAGGTAAGCCGAGCTATGGTTGCTGCTACCTTGACCGCAGTGCTGAGCTTTGCGCCGCTGCTATTCATCGGTGGTATCCTGGGTGGTTTCATCCGTGCTATTCCGGTAACTGTTATCACCAGCTTGCTGGTGAGCTTGCTCGTAGCACTGATCTTCATCCCCCTCTTCGCTCGCTACCTCCTGTTAGGTAAGAAGCAAATGGGCCCCAAGAATGTGCACGAACCTGCTGCAGCTATAGAGGAGAAGATTGCCCGCTTTATCGGCAAGCCGATGCTCTGGGCGCAGCACTCCAAGAAGCGACTGTTCACCGTGGGCATCATCGCCCTGGTTATCGGTTTCGGCTTTGTGAGTGCCGGCGGTGCCTTATTCAGCAAGGTTACCTTCAACATCTTCCCGCCAAGTAAAGACACCAATGGTCTGATGGTTACCCTTAACTTCAATCCTGGCACGACTATCCAGCAGGCTGAAGCTGCTGCTGACAAGGCTGACAGCCTGATCGCCCGTGAACTGGGTGAGAACTTTGCCAAGGCGTCATACTACGCTAACGCCAACGACAAGAGCGCTATGCTGCAAATCGGTATCATCCCATACCAGGAGCGTGACATCCGCTCACCTGAAATGGTAGAAGACCTGCAATCAGCCTTTAAGGGTTTTGATGGTGCTGATGTGGTGGTTAACCAGCAAGATATTGCCCCACCAACAAGTACCTTCAACGTCCGCATAGAAACTGACGACCGGGCAGCCGGCCGTCTGTTGGCCAAGGATATGCAGGAATTCTTGCAGAACCGCGAGCTGAAGCGTGCGAGCGGTGAAGTGGCCACCATTACCAAGACGTCTATCTCTGACGAAAACACCTTTACCCGTGCCGATGGCAAACTGTACATGAACGTGAGTGCCAGTTATGACGCTGATGACACGACTACTTTGGTAACCCTCACCAAGGACGCTATCAACAAAGAATTTACGGCTACAAAGATAGCCTCCTATGGTCTGGAAAAAGATGCCGTTAAGTTTGACGCCGGCCAAGAGGACGAAAACATGGAGTCCTTCCAGTCGCTCGCCCTGGCATTCCCGATTCTATTGATCGCCATTTACGTACTGCTGTCTATTCAGTTCCGCTCCTTGGCGCAACCGTTGCTGATCTTTATGGCGCTGCCATTCAGCCTGTTCGGTATTACGCTGGGCTTGTACCTGACCGACAACGCCTTTAGCTTCTTTGCAATGCTCGGGTTCTTCGCCCTGATTGGCTTGAGCATCAAGAACACCATCTTGTTGACGGACTATGCCAACCAGCTCAGGCGTGAAGGTGTGAGCGCTGTTGACGCGGCAGTTGGCGCCCTGGGCGAACGATTCCATCCATTGGTCGCTACCAGCCTGACGGCTGTGGTGTCACTGATACCGTTGGCAGTACAGAGTCCGTTCTGGGAAGGCTTGGCCGTCGTGCTGATCTTTGGTCTGCTGTCGAGCACCTTCCTGGTTATCACGGTCTTCCCGTACTACTACCTCGGCGCCGAGTACCTGCGCGTCCGCGTCAGCCGCAAGGCCTGCCTGGGCTGGCTTGCACTGAGCATCCTCTTGGCTGTTGGGCTTGGTAAAGCTGGTATGGGCGCACTCATACCTTTGGCACCAATTGTCGTGCTGATTGTATGGATTGTTGTGAGCCGTCTGGTGCGCACGCGGGCTTAGTCCTCCTGCCACCTCAAACTAAAAGAACCTGGGTCGTCCCAGGTTCTTTTAGTTTTAGTAGCGAGCGATTACTGCAGGCCCCACCATTGCGGCTGGATGGGCTTTTTGAACTCCTGGCCCATGCGTTGCCAGTCTTTGATGACGAGTGACGGGCCTTCATAGTCGATGAGGTCCATGTGCCGCAGGCGGTCAAATTCACGGCTCACGCTTTCCCGTGACAGATTAATAAAGTCACCAATGAGTTGTTGTGTGAGGGGCACCTCCAGCAGGTAGGAGCCGTCTTTGCGGCGCTTGCCAAAGCGACTTGCCAGGAAGAGCAGGCAGTATATTAGGCGCTCACGGGCAAATTTGTACTGCAGGTTTTCAATGCGGGTGGCGTATAGGCGGAATTGCAGGACGGCTTTTTCCATGAGTGCACGCGTGAGGCCGTGATCGTGCTCGAGTATCTGCTGCAGTTTGTCACCGTTCAGCCGTATGACGGTGCAGTCGGTGAACGCCGCATAATGGACTCGCGCCTCATGATTGTCGACAATCCAGGGCAGGGGGAACATTTCACCCGGGGCGTATACGATGTGCATGTATGATTCACCACGGCTGGCCATGCCATACACTTTTACAAACCCTTTTGTAATGAGGTAACACCCAGCCGGCTGGTCACCAGGCTGGAGGATAGTCTCGTTTTTAGCATAATCCAGCGTCCGGCCTTCGGTAGCGAAGTAATCGTGAAGCGCTTGTAGCTGGCTTGTATCGGCAGTCATATCTTTGTAATGTACCATTTGTCACACCTTCGTCTGTAAGAAAGCTTATATCGTTTGTGGTTACTATGTGCCATTATGGTGATTCGTTAGGAGGGCACAGCTATGCGGGGAACTATTCCTATTGAGACATTGGGCGAAGGCGGGGATGATATTCCGGACCCGCGTATCGTACGCTTGGAGACGGTATTTATGGGCGATCGTTTTGCACGGATCGGCTCATTACCAATATCAGCGGTAGTAGAAAATATACGCGATGCCTTACCTCTCAGCTCAGGCGGGTTTTATCCAACGCCGTATGTGCCCAATTAGCACCCGCTAACCCCTGTGAGTATAACCAAAACGTTCCTCATTTTAAAGATAAACAGTATATAATATGCTCACGTATCTGCCTGCTGTGTAATTTTTTATAGTCGTGTAGCGGCTTTGACCGTAGAGTAAGCACATAAAATAAGGAGTTGCACATGTCCATTTTTCCAGACGAACCGAGCGCAGAGGAACAACTTGACCAGCTGCCTAATGACGGAACGACGCCTTTCCGGCCAGCCGATGATATAGGAGACGATGGTGCTGATGACACCCACCAGGTGACCGACACCAATCTTGACCCGCATGAGATTTATGACGAAGGCTACGCAGGGGCGGCTGAGGCAAGCGAGCCGAATGCCGGTAACGCAGTCGTCGGCTACGATGCCACCAAGGACCAGCGGCGCACAACTGTATCGGATGACGACAAGCAGGACGCTGCCTAGGCGCTCATTTTCATTTGCATTGTAGGCAACCGTTGCTATACTCCGCCGGTCAACTAATCGGCGGAGTATATGCGTACGACAAAACATACATGGATGGGGTTCCTGGCAGTCCTAACAGCAATCATAGGTGGAAGTATATGGGCGGCGCCCGAGGCGCTGGCCGCTGAAGCGGGTGGCTACCCTTACGCCGGTAAGCCGTGTGTTCATGCGCCATATCAAGCTTCCGGCAGTGCTCCACAGTGGTGCCCTGGGTATGATTGGGGCGACAGACCGAACGATACCAGTAGCGCCAATGTCATTTCCCCCTACGGGTATTATTATCGCAATTGCACTGACTATGTCGCGTGGCGGCTAGCAGGACTAGGCATAGCACCTGCTCAGTATAAGGGTTTGGGCAATGCCAAGGAGTGGGGCCGGCCGCCAGCCGCTCATGGCTTGCGGGTGGATGCCACTCCAGCAGCAGGGGCTGCGGCAGTGCGTACGACCGGAGTGTATGGTCATGTGGCGTACGTCGAGGCGGTGCATGCCGATGGGACCATTACGGTTGCGCAGTACAACAAACAAGCTACCGGGGTATTTTCGGTAGAGAGCGGCACGCCAGCGGCCCTTGGTTTTAGCCTGTTTGTGCATTTTGAGTTGTTTGCTGCTCCCCCTGAGCCGGCACCGGTGGTGCTGTCGCCCCAGGAGCCAGTGCCAATTGCGCCTGTTGAAGCTGTGCAGCCAGTGCCACCAGCGTCCGCTCCAGAGCCGACGTCAACTACGCCAGTCTTGGACACGCCGCCTGTCCAGCCAGAGCCTGCTACGGTATCTGAAGCGGCTATACGTCCAGTGCCTGATGCATCTGTGACCCCGCAAGTCCCCCAGGTCGCTGCGGTGCGCCATGGTTCTGATGCCGAGCCTGTTATCAGCCCTGAAGCAGCTGCATCGCAGCACCATGAAGAACAGCCGGAGCACGACCAGGCGGCCTTACCTAGCCCACAAACCATCGTACCCCCACCGGCTGCATCTCCACCCGCACCACAGCCTGCGGCAGTACTCTCCTCAGTCAGTATTGCCGGTGTCCCGGAGCTTGCGCAGCCCTTGCCACCGGTCACTCCCGCCGTGCTTCGGCATTCGCTGGCCGCCATACCATCACTGTGGTGGCAGCAGGCTCGCCGTTCGCCACCAGCTATTACCAGCACTCCAGACCCGTCCGTGTTGTACTGGCCGCTCATAGGGTTGCTGCTACTGGTAGTGATGCGTGAGTGGGCGAACGGCCGTGCGGCCTGGCGGTGGCCACCTGTAAAAATGCTTACTGTTCGAATCTGACAATTACCGCATACTGGAAACTACATGAAGATAAGGGGGTCATCATGAATCCCAATCAGCAACAACCAACCAACGTCCAGCCACCGAATTACCAACAGCAGCAACACGACCAGCGCCAGTATCACCAACAGCAACAGCAGCACCTTGTGACTATGGTGAACAATGCCCAAGAGGTATTGTTCAAGGCCGACACGGTGTTCCCGTTCACGCTCTTTCCTGACACCATTACCATTGACCGCGAAAAAGTAACCGTGACACGCCGATCGTTCTTTAAGGTCGGTGAGGTGCTGAGCATCCATATGGACGATATACTCAGTGTGACGGCGGATGTCGGTCCATTCTTTGGCTCAGTCAAGATTATGATACGGTTTGTTAATAATCAGCAGCCCGATCCAATCAATTACCTCAAGCGCAAGGATGTACTGCGTATCAAGTGTTTGATGCAGGGGTATATCATTGCCCGGCAGCAAGGAGTCGACTGCGGTCATATGCCAAAAGAGCAATTAGTCAAAATGTTACAGAACTTGGGCGGTGGTGTAGTTTAAAATAGAGGCATGGATGAACAGCATGATCTGCCGTGCGCGGATAAATTAGTCTTTGATACTAAAGTGCAGGCCCAGGCTGCGGCCACAGTTGCTGCTTATCAGCATGGCGCCAAATTACGTCCCTACGTGTGCCGGTACTGTAGTCTATGGCATCTGAGCAGCGACTACTCTTAAAATGCGTAGCAGGTATTGATTACTTAACGTCGTTAAGTTAAAGTAGAAATAACTATTTAACAGTGTTAAGGAGCAGGCATGAGTACCGCTACTTCCAAGGTTGCCCCTCTCGCGCAGCCCAGCTTTCACCGTCCAGATATGACCAAGCGGCAGATACTGCTGGTAATGATTGGACTTATGTTGACGATGTTCCTAGCGGTATTGGACCAGACCGTCGTCAGTACGGCCCTGTGGACCATCGTGAAGGAACTGGATCCGGCAAATGGACTGAACCATATGTCATGGCTGATTACTGCCTACATTCTGGCATCAACGGCGACACAGCCGTTGTATGGTAAAATCTCGGATCTCTATGGCCGTAAGAAAATCTTCATGGCCGCCATCGCCTTGTTCATTGTGGGCTCGGCACTATGTGGCTTTGCCAATAGTATGAGTGAGCTTATCGCCTATCGGGTGGTCCAGGGTTTGGGTGCCGGCGGCCTGATGAGCCTGGTTATGGCCATCATGGGCGACATGATATCGCCCCGGGAGCGCGGTAAGTGGTCCGGAATGTTTGGCTTGATATTTGGGGTAGGCAGTGTAGCAGGGCCGCTAATCGGGGGATTCTTGACTGATGCCCATCACTTTTTGGGCCTGACCACATCGTGGCGGTGGGTATTCTTTATAAATGTACCACTAGGTATCCTGGCCTTGGCTGTCGTGCAGAAAGTGCTGCATTTACCCAAGTTCAAGCGTGAGCACCACATAGATTACTTTGGAGCGGCCTTGATGGTGGCCGGGGTGAGTGCCCTGTTGCTGGTAACTGAATGGGGCGGTTCACAGTATGCCTGGAGTTCGCCAACTATTCTCGGTCTTATTGCGGCGGCGCTGACTGGCATCGGTGCATTCCTGTACCGCGAAAGTAGAGCCAAGGAGCCAATCCTGGCGCTCCACCTCTTTAAGAATCCCGTATTCCGGGCCGGCGTGCCGTTGCTGTTCATTTTGGGCTGTGCGTTGTTCGGCTCGCTGATTTATGTATCCCTCTACTTCCAGATCGTGAATGGTCTCTCGCCAACCGCCGCCGGGCTACACCTTATTCCTATGACGCTGGGTATGATACCGACATCAATTATTGTTGGCCGCATCATTACTAAAACGGGCCGCTACAAGATATTCCCGATTGTGGGCATGGCTTGTGTGACGATTGCTATGGTGCTGCTAGGCAGGCTGACCGTCGATACGTCGTCACTGCAGCTGAGTGCGTACCTGTTCCTGCTGGGAGTGGGTATGGGCCAGGTGATGCAGGTGGTCATGTTGGCTATCCAGAACGCTACGCCACCGCGCGAAATGGGTGCTGGTACGGCGGCGACAGGCTTCTTCCGCAGTCTGGGCGGTGCTATCGGTAGTGCTGCATTCGGGGCTATTCTGACCAGCCGTCTGGCTGCTAACTTGCCGCAGGGCAGTAGCGCTGCTGGCGGCATGCCGAGCGCCGACGCTATTCATCAACTGCCGGCTGCCGCCCAGCAAACCGTTATGGAAGCATTCACCAGGTCAACGAACACCGTCTTCCTGGTGGCTGCCGCCTTGACTGCTGCTGGATTCGTCATCTCCCTATTCCTCAAAGAGGTACGCTTGCGCAGCGATACTGATCAGCCAGAGACTCTGGCCAAAGGCAAGGATGCACAGCCACCGCAAACCGAAGCAGATGTGCTTTAATAAGGGGTTATATGGAACCAGCAGCCCAAGATAAAGCCACAGAACCCGCTCATCGGCCCGCGCCCAATTTAGAGCGTGACAAAGTGGTGGCTGCTGCGCTGGAGCTGTTGGATGAGGTTGGATTCGAGGGCCTTACATTGCGTCGCCTGGCCGACAAGCTGGGCGTAAAGGCCGCAGCGCTCTACTGGCACTTCAAGAATAAGCAGGATTTGATTGACCAAGTTGCCGCCAAAATTATCACCCCTGAAGGCGACACTCACATCCCACAGACGGCTGATTGGCAGGCGGTGATCCGTTTGTTGGCCGTCCACTCCCGCAGCTCGTTTATGCGCTACCGAGATGGGGCATTGCTGATTGCCAATGCCGACCTTACCGGTGAGGCGCCGCAAAAGGGCAGGGACTATGTGGTGCAGCAGCTTGTTGCCAGAGGCTTTAGCGAGGCGGATGCTTCACTGGCAATATTTACTGTTGGCCGCTACACGCTAGGCTGTGTCATCGAGGAGCAATCCGATCCCCGCAGCGCCGACCGCGCAGCTACCTCGGACAAGCGTTTTGAGGCCGGACTACAGCTGTTACTGGCCGGGATTGCGCAAAAAATCACTCAGTAACCCCTGTCATTGCAGCTAACACTCATTGACATAAAATGTTGGTTATGCTACTATTAATGTAATTGTTTTAGATGGATCCGAGTTGTTTTTGAGCGTATACACTTAGGAATCATTAGGCAATGAGTGTATTAACCCCGTAAAAACAACAAAAGGATCTATTTTTATGCCTTATACTTCACGTCGCCCACGCAGTGGGCAAACTTCTAGCGCACCTCGCGCCGCACACTTCGGTGGTGGCTCTCGCCGTTCCGGCGGTGGTGGTGGCCGTCCATTTGGTGGTGGCCGCTCTAACAGCCGTGGTCCAAAGAAGGACTACATCCACCCTTCTCGTTTCGTTAAAGCAGCTAAGCCTGTCAGCGAAGAGAAATACGAACCAGTAAACATGTTTGCTGACTTTGCCATGAACCCTATTATCATGCGCAACATTAAAGACAAGGGTTATGTCGCTCCATCACCCGTACAAGACCAAGCTATCCCTCATGGTTTAGCTGGCCGCGATGTGATTGGTGTGGCTAACACTGGTACCGGTAAGACCGTTGCCTTTGCTGTACCTGTTATTCACAAGCTCATGGAAGACCCCAACGCTAAGGCGCTGATTATCGCTCCAACCCGTGAACTTGCCCAGCAAATCGAGGAAGAGCGCCGTGCGCTCGCCCGAGGTGGTGGCCTGTATGGTGCACTGCTTATCGGTGGTTCGAACATGGGCTTCCAGCTGCGTGACCTGCAGCGTGGTGTCCGCATGGTCGTCGGTACTCCCGGCCGTATCATGGACCACATGCAGCGTGGCTCACTTAACCTGAACGAATACAACGTGGTTGTATTGGACGAAGTTGACCGTATGCTGGACATGGGCTTCGTAAACGACGTTCGCACTATCTTGGGCGAACTGCACGAAGACCGCCAGTCGTTCTTCTTCTCTGCTACTTTGGACAACCGTGTCCGCGACCTTATTCACACCTTTGCAAACGACCCTGCATTGGTATCGGTTAAGACTGGCGACACCAGCGACAACGTACACCAAGATATCGTTCCTTACGAAACACAGAGCGACAAGATCGAGCAGCTGCACCGCTTGCTCGAGGGTGGCCAAATCAGCAAGGCTATTGTCTTTGATGACACCCAGCGCAGTGTTGAGCGCCTCAGCCAAGAGCTGGTAGCTCGCGGCTTCAAGGCCGACGCTATCCACGGCGGTAAGACCCAGGGCCAGCGCAAGCGCGCTCTCGACCGCTTCAAGCGTGATGACATTACCGTACTGGTAGCAACTGACGTTGCCGCCCGTGGTATCGACGTTAAGGACATTTCACATGTCATTAACTACTCAACACCACAGAGCTACGAAGACTACGTACACCGTATCGGCCGCGCTGGCCGTGCCGGTGCTACGGGCTACGCCCTCACCTTCGTCACTGACGACCGCCGCGACAGCCGCTACTAATCGTACTAGTGGCGCCTCCCTAGACGGCAGATTCTGAGCGTAACAGATGTGGTCCGCGTTCTCGGTACGCAAGTACCGTTCACTTGCGGTCCTCCTGTTCCATCTCAGACTCCGCTCGCCCAGGGAACCGCTACGCCCTCGGTGAATTAAGATAAAAAGCCCAGATTAATCTCCGGGCTTTTTGCTATCGTCATTCCTGCCTCATGCAGGAATCCAATACAAAATAGCGCATCAATTGTTGATTGGTCCTGGGCATGTGAGAAAGCTAACTGTTAATAATGGTAGGGAACGCTTTACTAGAGGCATAACTAAGTAAAGGAACCCCATGTCGATGCCTCCCTACGAACCAATAACCGAAATGCCATACTGCGCCGTAACGCAAGGATAGCTTATGCAGTCTGTTGAACCTAAAGTAGCAGTTATTACTGGTGCATCGAGTGGTATTGGCGAAGCTACGGCTTATCTGATGGCCGAGCGGGGTATTAATGTTGTGCTTGCCGCTCGCCGCCGTACTTTGCTTGATGAAGTTGCCGCCCGCTGCCGCGCAATGGGTGTCGATGTACTGGTAGTCGAGGCTGACGTGTCCATCGACGATGACGTGGACCGCTTGGCCCAGGCCACGATTGATGAGTTCGGTTCGTTCGACGTATGGATAAACAATGCGGCGGTTACCGTTCTGGGCAGCTTCGAGGAAATGCCCCCAGAGATGTTCCGCAAAGTCATTGAGACCAATTTTTTCGGGTACGCCTATGGGGCTTGGGCGGCGCTCCGCCAGTTCAGGGCGCAGGGCAGGGGTCTGATCGTGAACGTCTCTTCGGTGTTCGGCGTAATTCCTTCGCCTTACGAAACGCCGTACGTGGCTAGCAAGTTCGCCGTACGGGGCTTTTCTGGTGCGTTGCGCCAAGAGCTGCACTTGCAAGGCGATAAGAATATCCATGTCTGTACGGTACTGCCAGCAGCTATCGACACGCCGATATACAAGAACTCAGCCAACCTGACCGGTCGCGAAGTGCAACCACCGCCACCCCTCTACCCGGCAAGCAAGGTAGCTGAGGCTATCGTGGGCCTGATAGATATGCCCCAGGCTGAAGTTATCGTTGGTCGTGCCGGAAAGGGTATGGCTGTGGTGCGCGCCCTGCTGCCAGAGGCCGTGTTCGAAGCATTATTCGGCCGCTATATCGAAGCGCTGCACTTTAAGGGCCGCACTGCAGCCGTCACACCCGGCAACCTGTTCAACCCCGGCGCTGTAGGCGGTGTGAGCGGCAACTGGCCACAGGCCTCCCCACGGCGCAAGGCGGCATATGCCGCAGCGGCGGTCAGTGCCGGTTTGGCCCTGGCCTGGTGGATCCGCAGCCACAAGCACAGCGGAGATGCCCATGACTGAGATTGAATGGGCGCAGCTGGTTATTCGTACGGCGGTCGGGTTCGTGATGGTGGCCTTCGGGCTGCACCAGATTATCAACCCTGGTGAGTGGAAG
Organism: Saccharimonadales bacterium (SeqCode); assembly: GCA_035629475.1. Taxonomy (GTDB): domain Bacteria; phylum Patescibacteriota; class Saccharimonadia; order Saccharimonadales; family UBA4665; genus JARIHD01. The sequence goes on along the minus strand of DASPHS010000033.1, from coordinate 3,148 downwards.
GAGTACATCCCTAAATGGCTCAGTAAACTGAGTCCATTGCCTGATACCAGCTTCTTGCAGTCGCACGGTGTTGGTAACTTGAGCCTCGGTTTCTGTTTTATGATCGGCTTCCTGCCAGGCGTCTTTGACTGGATTGTCCTGATCTGGTGGGCAAGCATTCTCCCCTTTGCTTTTATGGTGAAATGGAGCATCGCCTTGCGTGATGTGGCCATTATTGCGTCACTGGTGGCAGTTATTCTGCTGCAGGATAGCTAGATAAAATGACGGAGAAAGGGGGCTATGCCTTGACGACAGCAACAGAGTTGCTTAGGCTAGAAACAAGATGTTAAACAAAGCGAAAATAATTGCCGACCAGGGCAAGCGTCGCTTGTTTCCGTTCCGCCAGGGTAAAGATCTGACGCCGGAGCAAGTGCAGGCTGCCCGAGACTACATTAAAGAGTATTGGAAAAAGCTTGAACGCTACCACCCCAAAGATGACGGGAGCGTATTAGGCTTGCCCAAACCCTACCTCATTCCCAGCTCCGAAGAGGGGACTAATTTCGATTACAACGAAATGTACTACTGGGATAGTTACTTCATTATCCAGGGCCTGCTGGACGAAGAGCACAAAGAGATGGTCATGGGTATGTTGGAAAACATGCTGCACCTGCTCAAACGCTTCAAGGTGATTCCTAATGCGTCCCGCACCTATCTGACCGGTCGCTCACAGCCACCGCTGCTGACCAGCTTCATCTTTGACATCTACAATGCCTACAATCCTGGTAAGGAGTGGCTGCAAGAGGCTATTACGCTCGCTCAGCAGGAATACAACGATGTCTGGATGGGTACCGTCAAGCCGAACTGGCGTTTAGTATACAAGGGGCTCAGCCGCTACTACGACATCAATATGACCCACGACTTGGCGGAAGCTGAGAGTGGCTGGGACTACACGCCACGCTTTGGCCGCCACGCCTTGAACTACCTGCCGGTTGATTTGAATGCCCTCCTGTACAAGTACGAGATGGACTTTGCCCGCGCTGCCCGCATTTTCGGTGATAAAGCCGAAGCTGCACGTTGGGAACAGGCCGCTAAAGAACGCAAGAAGACCATGATTAAGCTGATGTGGGATGCCGGGCGCGGCTTGTTCTACGACTACAACTACGTTAAGGAAAAGCGCGGCAACGTCAGCAGCCTGGCACCGTACTTCACCATGTGGGCTGGTATGGTCGATGGCCGTCAGGCACAGGCCATGGTTAAGGCGCTGCGCCGCTTTGAACAAAAGGGTGGATTGGCTACCACCGATAGTTTTCCACTTGGCCAGTATGTGCCTGGCAGTATGCCTAACCAATGGGCTTATCCCAACGGCTGGGCGCCACTCCAGTACATCGTTATCCGTGGCTTACAGAACTATGGCTATCACGAAGACGCCCAGCGTATTGCCATGAAATGGCTGAAAGCCAACACTGACTGGTTCGCGCAACACAACCACTTCCTGGAGAAGTACAACGTGGTCACGCCTGACAAGCCGCCACTGAAGGGTGTATATCCTTCGCAGGTAGGGTTTGGCTGGACGAACGGTGTGTATGAACGCCTTTGCCAAGACTTTGTCGATAAAGAAAGCTAAGACATCGGGATTCCTGGCTTGTCCAGGAGTCCAATCAATCAACAGTTCGAAAACAGCATTTACAGATTGATAACTTGAGGTAATTCTTGTACAATACTTCAAGTTATCCAACTGCTGTGGCTCTTTAGCTCAGTTGGTAGAGCAGAGGCCTGAAGAGCCTTGTGTCCCCAGTTCGAGTCTGGGAGGAGCCACCAAAGAAAAACCCTGACCCTTGCGGTCGGGGTTTTTCTTTGGCTAGGCAACGACCAGACGAGAACTGGGAGCCGGCGCAGCCGCCAGTGCGATAATGACGAAGACGTGCAGAAGCTTGCATCGAGCATCTGAGTGTATGGCAACTTGTTTGCCATAGTCTGGATCATGGCCTGCAGACGCATGCCGCGGAGGCGGTATATTCTGGGGGAGCCACCAAGCCGAGATTGCTGGAAAGATAATTAAATCTGTACATGTTCGAAAGGAGGTAAGCGGGATATCCTAGCATTATTTAAAGCAAATGGCTAATATACCAAGTATATGGACGGGATATTTAATACAGGTGTTTCATTTTGGCAATTCGTAGGCGGAGTGATCTTGTTAGCGATTTCAGTGATAGCAGTAAGAATCACATTTAACTTTGATGTAAATCAGTACCTTGTTAGAAAAGATAAAAAGCTTGATCGAAAGATAAAGAATGCTTGCACACATTTACATATGGAGCTTGTAGGCAAAGATGATGGTATGCCATTATATAGCGTTCAATCCCTATTTGAATCGCCACCAGGAACACACAAGTGGCAATGTCAGCGTTGCGGCCTTATTAAGAATCATGATAACGATAGTGATAAGCGCGCTGAATATTATGCAAAAAATCCGGACGAATATATAAAAATGAATAAGAAATTTCAAAAGCTGATAAGAAAGGGCGGAGCAGTATAGGCATTCTTGATGAATTCAAAACATTGTTACTTATTTGCACTTGAAGTGCAGCCACTCGAAGTCGGCGACGTACACCAAACACTGCCATTGCACTGCACCCTCATGCACCGCTTTTGGTCCGAACTTTCTCCAGAAGTTCTTGCTGATAAGGTAGCGTCCTATCTTGCAACAATCTCACCCGTGAAGCTTATCCCTTACGAGCACTTGCTGCTTGGCCCAAAGCAAGTTCCGGTAGCGGAGCTTGAGCTTACCGATCAAATCAAGAGTCTGCACATGGGACTGTACGAACTACTAAACGATCTCCATGTCGAATACACTGCCCCTGAATGGGTGGGCGAGGGCTATCGCTCTCATGTTACCGAAAAAGATAACGCACGTCTAGAAGTCGGCTCAACCCACGTTAGTAATGCAGCTTATCTTATCGAGGTGGAAGTTCCCGAACATCCACATGCGCGATTGATCCGACACAAGTTTGCGTTTACCGATCAGCCGTCATAATTGCCTCAATATCAAGCTCTTCCAATCGTTCGCATAAAGTCACTAAAGCATCGAACAAGTAGTTCCAGTTTTCCCTGGCAGGGTCCACCAAAGAAAAACCCTGACCCTTGCGGTCGGGGTTTTTCTTTGGCAAGG
>DASPHS010000032.1:0-17813 GCA_035629475.1 Saccharimonadales bacterium (SeqCode) | reverse complement strand
ACCCGCCTGGCTGCCAGTAACCCTATCAACCGTGAAAGTCACTTCGCTGGGGCTAACTGGGTAAACCGTGGCCGACCTACAGCGGGCTTCACCAAGGTCTACGAATCAGACGGTGTGACGCTGGCCGCCAACCAGCACATGGTCTCACCTGGCCAGATCGCCCGCTTCGACTACAACCTGACCCTGCCGATCGGCACCAACCCCGGCACCTACCGTGAGTGGTTTGAACCGATTATGGAAGGCGCCCCACGCTGGTGGATGCAGGGTGAATTCTTTACCGATGTGAAGGTTATTGATACGACATTCGAAGCCACTGTCCAGAACCGCTCATCATCCCTGACGATTAACCGGGGCAACCAGGCTACGGCATACATTGAGTACAAGAACACCGGCAACATTGAATGGTACGATGATTATGTTCCTGGCACCTCAGTCCGGCCTATCCGCCTGGCAGCCACATCGCCTATCAACCGTGAGAGTCAGTTCAATGCTCCGGGTTGGGTGAACAAGGGTCGTCCGACAACTGGATTCTTTAAAGTCTTTCAGTCCGACGGTGTGACGCTGGCCGCCAACCAGCACATGGTCTCACCTGGCCAGATAGCCCGCTTCGAATTCCCTCTGGCTGTCCCAGCCAATGCCACGCCTGGCACGTACCGTGAACGGTTTGAGCCTATTTTGGAGGGCGCACCGCAGTGGTGGATGAACGGCGAGACCTACATCGATGTCACTGTTCAGTAGGTAATAGTGGGCGCCTCCCTGACCGGCACAAGCCACCGTCATCCTGAACTTGATTCAGGACCCAGTCAAAGTGCTCTCCTTGCCCTCTCTCCTTACTTTTTGACCGCAAAAAGTAAGCAAAAACTCTCGGGTTAGCACCCTGACATGACTGCCCGCTGGCTGGCCTGTCCGCACAAAAAGAACGGCCTGTGGCCGCCCCCATTCTATATTCCATAGGAATAAATGGGGGACACTTTTTGTTGTATCCGGACAGCCTCATCCCTCAGTCAATCAGTCAGGGTGCCATAACCCGAACCCAAGTAGTACTAGGGTGTGCTTGTATGGCATAAAGAGTAAGCAAGAACCATTTTTACTGGGTTCCGGATCGCAGTCCGGAATGACGGGGCGCACCGCAGAGGACGTTAGTAAGGTTTGACCTCTATAGTGATAGTCTTTACGGAGTCTGGTTGGCTGATATAGAAATCGATGTACGGTTCGGCTACGCGTACGTCGCTGTTACGCTTGCCGTTCACTAGGTAATAGCTGGAGTTGTTGATGTTCATCTTAATGCGACCCTTGCCGGTGCGCTCCAGAACTATTTTGTTGGGCGTCCAGGACTTCACTTTGGCGTTATTGCTCAGCACTAACCCGCAACCCTTTTCATAGGCACAGCGGGGTGTCGCCTTGGTGTTCAGGTCCACTAGGGCGTCATTGGCTTGCAGGGTGCCGGTATTGAAGAGCGTCGCTTCGTATTCGCGGTAGAAGTGCGGCATACTGCCATCATTCGGTAGTTTGGTGCCGTCAGGCAATTTTGGCAGCGTGCCAAACATGCTGGTCTGGGTAAAGGTGTAGCTCTTGCTGTCTTTGATGGGCTGGACGATATCACGGCCCAGAATGTAGTTCTGGTAGCCGACGTTCAGTACAAACAGCTGGATGACACTGAGCGTCACCAAACAGTAGGCTGTCAGCTTAAAGAACGATTTGCGTGGTGCCCGGCTGGCGACAATACCAATAAAGATCAGCAGCGCCATGTTAAAGAATACGAACCAGCGCGACGAAACGCGCATTTCACCAAAGACCGGCACGTGCTTCAGGACATTGTAGGGTGTGAGGCTGTGCAATGCGCCAAAGCCCAAAGACAAGCAGACCAGTGCGGCCGCCAGCACTATCAGCGGTATGCGGAACTGCTGTACGAATGCTTTGAGGGCAGTACGCTTGTAGGCCAGGTATAGGACGCTGAGCAGTGCAGCTGCTAGGGCTCCCATGCCGATGGTGGCCGAGACTTCACCAAAGCCATATGGGGCCGGGAAGGCCTGGAAGGGAATGCTCTGGTTGTGGGCCAACGAGAACGGCCAGACCAAGCCCATAACTGACACTAAGGGGTCGGCGGCGGGGTCGGGGACCACGCGCGGGAACTGTTTGACGTTCTGGACGACCATGATGACGCGGTGGCCTGCAATCAGTATGAACAGGCCGGCAGCAGCTGCCATAGCCAGCAGGAAGGCCTTGAGCGGGCGCTTGCGGACGAACAGCAGGATGAAGCGGATGCCGATAATGACACTTATGATCAGCGTGATGTGAAAGAAGGGGTTATGTACGGCCGAGAGCGCCATAACTGCCAACGCACCACCGAGTACCAGACCGGACTTCCAATCTTTAACAGTCAGCGCCAGGTAGACATAGAGCGGGGTGAGCATGTACCACACAAAGGTAAAGTGCGGCGGGAGGTGGGCTACAAAAAATGAGCAGAAAATCCACGCCAGGCTGAGCAGGATGGCCATCCGGTACTCGACCTTAAAGTACTTGCGTAACAACAGCTGCATGGAGGCATAGCCGGCAACGGTGTAGAAAGCGATGGCCAGCTTCAGGCCGATAGAGGCTCCAAAGAACAATACAAAGATGGTTTGGATAGAGAACACGCCCATCTGCGGATTGGCATAGAGGGGTATACCACCAGAAATCCATGGGTTCCACCACGGGAACTGGTGGTATTCCAGGATTGACTGGCGAATGGCTTCATAGGCCTGCGCAAAGAAGCTGAAGTCGCCCCACTCAATGCGTGAACCACTGGTGAAGTATGGTGCGCACCAGGCAGCTACCAGCAGTAGCCCGCCAATTTGATAGATGTGCCGTTTGCCAAAGCCTGGCAGTCCTCGCACGAACGCTTGTATCCTAGACCCTATGTTTTGCATATCCTTACTACCCCTGCTTACCCAATTACGTTAGCGATTTTCTTGATCAATGTATTCTTTGCCAGGTCACCGTGAAACATAATACGTCGGGCGCCGAAGCTCCATATAAATACCAGCATAACAGTAATCAGCTTCGATATGAGGTAATGGATATCGGCCAGGGAGGTGAAGACCCACATAAACAGGTTATTCAGCAGCAGGGCCACAAAACAGATGGCAATAAATATGGCAATTTCCAGGTGGCGCTGGCGCCTGTTGCGCCTGGCAAAGACCCACAAGGTACTGAGGTAGTAATTAACAATAACAGATAGTGAAAAGGCGAGTGTGGTAGAGATGAGGTAATTCCACTCAAAGATGCCGCCAAATACGAACAAGAGCCCGAAGTCGACAACAAAGGCAACGATGGCCACCATGCCATAGCGCACCAGCTGCACCCGGCCGCGGCTGGTAGGGTTCACGAACAGGGCCTTCACAAACTGGACGGGTGTTTTACCCATAATCAGCAGACCCATTACGCTACCACCTTTGCGCGGCGCATAGCCTCGGGCAGGTCAGCGGCCTGTACGCCGATGCGGCGCATATCGTCAGCGTTATCGGCGGCACGCAGCATCTTGAGGCCCCACAGGTTGTCCTCGCCAACCGGTAATGGCAGGCGCAGCAGGGTGAGAGCCCGGATGGCGGTCAGGAGCACAATGAACGGTACTGGCACGAACAGGAGTTTTACACCCAACGTCTTGCCTATGGTTTCGTAGAGGGCTTTGTATTCGTAGACGTGCGGGTTGGCCACGGTAAAGCGCCCGGAAAGGTCTTTGGTGCAGATATTCTGGATGACCGCAGCCAGGTCGGCGATACCAATAATCTGCAGTGGCTGCTTGCCGCCATCAACCAGCGGTACCATGCGCTTGGTGCGCAAAAAGCCCACCATTTCCTGGACGATGCCGCCGTTCCCAATGATTAATCCGCAGCGCAGTACAGCATCCCCGGGGCCGTCAAACAGCTGTTCAATGGCCAGCTTCTGCTTGCCGTACACCGATACAGCCTGCTCATGGGCTGACATGCTGGATAGAAAGACCAGTTTGGTGTGGTGCTTACGGGCGACGACGCGTAGTTGCTCCGCACCGGTGGTATTGGCTTGCAGGGCATCGGGATGCTGGCGGTCATATTTGACGTATGCGGTGTGCACAATGTAATCGGCACCTTTGCACACTGCGTCATCGAAAGGTGTACCGAGTTCGTACTGGTGGTAGGTAACATTTTTGGCGGGTGCGGTCAGCTTGGCGGGGTTGCGTACCAGGCCGCGGACTGTCCAGCCTTTGCTGGCAAAATGGGTGACAAGTGTGCTGCCGACAAAGCCGTTCGCACCGGTGATAACAATGGTTGGTTTAGGCATTTTCTAATACTTTCTGCGCCGTTATATGCGCGTTGGCGAGCAGTGAAAAGGTCAAGCCGCGAGCTGGTAGATACGTAAACCCGGAGCTGTCCGCTACATAAATGTTTTTGGTGCCATGCATCCGGCCAGTAGGGTCGAGGGTAAACGGTTTTTCTTCGGTACTGAAGGGCAACGTGCCGGCGTAATGAATACTTGCACCGTAGCCGGGATCAACGCGCTTGGCGGCGTACAGGCCGAGCTTGCGGGCGGCAGTAATGAACTTCTTTTCGCGGGCGGCATAGGCGCTGCGCTCATCCGGGCCCAGCTCGTAATGTGCCTGTAGATGGTCACCGGTCGGTGTGCCGGCTTTGCTGACCAGGCTGACGTACTTTTGCGCCGTCGCCTCATCGGGGTGATGCACACCCATAATAACCAAACCCGACGCCAGGTATTGGAGCATTTTACGGGCGTCGCTGAAGTTCAGGAAGGGTACCTGGCCAACCAGGCGGAACAGCATGAGGGACTGGTAGCCATACAGTGAGGCAACGGAGCCGTCCAGGTCATTGCCAGCTTCATCCAGGAAGAGCGATAGCTGCGCGAAGCCCAGCTTCTTGGCCTCAACCGCCTTGCCGACCATCGATGGCTGCAGGCAGGGAATGTAGGTGTAGGGGTTGCAGAGCAGTGGCAGCTGGGTGTGTGGCTGGTCAGAAGAGCGCAGGGCTAATCGGGCACTCCCCAGCGCGCCACTCCCCAGAATGAGTTTGCGGCAGCGCAGCACTACTTGCCGGTGGCCGGGCACCGTCAGGCAGGTTACGGCAATATGATCACGCTTTTCGGCGTATTTCACTACCAGGTGCCCACCAATGTACGTAAAGTTGGATTGTTCACGCAGCTTATTGACGGTCATCCACGGGCGCCAGGCGCTCTGGTCGTTGTCGTGATAAAAGTCCATATCGTTGTACTTATATGCCTTGCGGTCGCCCTTGTCCTTAGTCAGCAGCGCGAGCGGTGTACGGCCCAGCGTAAAGCTGCGTTGGTCGAAGTACGGCTTATGGGCCTGATAGCGCTGCATAATAGCCTGATGGTTGCGATCCATTTGCGGTGAAGGCTGGTAGTTCTTGAGGTGCACCATGGTGTATTTGGAGGCGTCGTCCTTGGTAGCGCTAATACCAATACGCTTACTGACAGTTTCATAGGCTGCCGCCATGCGCTTGGTGTCTAATCCGGCAGCTGCTACGCCCGCGTCTGAATACTCCCAGCACTGCAGGCCCCAGCCGATACCCAAGCCACCATAGCCCAGGCTTTCCACGGGGAAGAACGTTCTGGACTCGATAGGCAGGTAGCGTTCAATGTCTTTCAGCATGTGCTTGCGGGGCGGTGCAATTTGGGCACCCTTGCCAATGTCACCCCAGACCACGCCCTCGGCCTGGTCGCCAATCATGTAGCGGTACTGGTCGGCTTCTTGCTGGCGGATAGTAATAAAATCTTTTTGCGGTACCAGCGAGTGATAGTCTGGGTTGGTATTACCTACGTCAACCATCGTCACGGCTGCACCGGCTTCTACCAACGTCTGGGCAGCCATAGCTGCTGAGCAGCCGGAGCCCACAACCAGATAATCATGGATAGGCGTTTTCATCGGATGACTACTTTCACCAACACAATGCCGAACAGGGATGTCAGCAGACCCCAAGCGCCAGTAAACAGGATGGGTATGATGTACCAGTGGGCCCGGTCCTTGGACAAGAATTGGTCATGGAATTCCGGCCGGGCTTCCAAAATAGAGAACATAGTATATATGCGGCTGCGGACTTCGGATGTACGGTTGACGATGTTCAGACCACCATCTATAGCCGCCACCGACCACGGGTGTTTGGCCATGAACGCCAGCAGTCGCTGTTCGTGCTTGGTAGGCTTGGTTTTTCGGCCGCTGACTGCCCGCACGTATAAATCAGCCGCTGCTGACGGCGGGGTTTGCCCCACCAGATATTCCCCAAAAATAGTAGCCTCAAGATACAGAGCTTGCTGCTTCGTACGTTGTTCCCTCATGTTACTTACTAGTATAACCTACAGAATCGCAGGAACGTTGTAAAAACGAGAGAAGGTGATGAAAGTCATGGCTACCAGTAATATCACGGACGTATACAGGCAACGCCGGGCATATACGGCATACTTGTCGTTCCTGATAAGTTTTTTGGTTCCAATGAAGACCAGCGGCAGCAGCGGCACGGCTGGAATAATATAGCGCCCCTGGGAGCCCACGATGAACGGATCGCGCGGCGCATTACAGAACAGGTACATGTAGGTTGACGAGCCGATGACGATGCCCGCTATCGCCACCCAACCTATCCAGTGCAACCACTTGGGAATGGTGGCTGTATCGTGCTGTGCTGTCACAAAGACCGCCAGGCTGAGCAGGGCCACACCGGCACAGACTCCCAGCAGCGGCATGGGTGTATCCGACCAGCCGAAATAGCCCACAAAGGAGGTGGGGACGTAGTTGAAGTTGCTGGTCAGGAAGGTATTCAGCAGTACGCGCACAAAGTTCCAGGGCTCGTGCAAAATGTAACTCAGCTGGGCCTGGTAATCGTTGTGCGGGTAGCTCATATGGAAGCCCTCGACCACGAGGTCTTTGACGAGCAGATTCCAGGCCAACCCGAAGATAAGCGTCAGGCCAATCAATCCGCCACTTATCAGCCAGGCTTGCTTGCGTGCGATGTGCTTGTTGGCCAGCAATGCAAAGGCTACCAGGGTGAGCGGCAAGAAGGACAGTTTGACGCAGCCCATAATAATGAAGGTTGCACCCAAGAGGATCAGGTCTTTGCGGCTGAGCGGTTTATCGCGGAATGCCATGTGCAGGGTCAGGGCGACGATCATAAAAGCAAAGACGTACGAGGTTGCATCGGCACTGACGATGGCGAACTGTGAAATGGTCATCGGCATCAAAATCAACACTGCCATGATAAGTTTGCCGAAGGGCATCAGCCGGATAATAAAGAACACCATGACAGTAGCGAATAACAGGCCAGCCAGCCGAGCCATATACATCAGCGCCAACGGCGGGGCGTTGAACAGTTGGCCCAGCCAAATGGCTAACAGCTGCGGAATATAGGCTACTGGCGACCAGGCGGCGGTATTACCGAAGGCGCTGCCGGTGGTTTCACTGCCCCCATCTTTGTATTGCGTCAGGCGCTTAAAGTCTTCGGCATTCATTTTATAGGTGTAATGCTGGGGCAGGTCGTCAAAGGCATCATAGGTAAAGTCAGCCACACCCTTTGGTATCTGACCGCCCACGTTATGGTCGAAGTACTGCATAAATGTGGCAATACCGCCTCGGCTCTCGCCCACGCGGTCGGCGATAATATTACCCTGGGATATCTGATAGGCGCGTAAAAAGTGATTGGACTCGTCGCCGCCCTGCATTGGGGGAATGGCCGCGATGAACAGCAGTCCAAACAGTAAGACGCCTCCCGCTACAAACCATTCCAGTCGGGCAATGGGATTACGGAGCACGCTCCAAAGTGTTTTTAGAGCATAAGCGAGTCGTTGCATAATTGTTATTTTAGCTTATATACTTAGGCTTAATGAAACAATTTGTGCGCGACCACGCTTTTATCATCGCGCTCGGGGTACTGTTTTTCGGACTGAATGCCTGGGCTATCGGTAGTTGGTACTCCTATCAGCTCAATCCGGACGGCCTGTCCTATATAACGATTGCCGAAAAGTACGCCCGTTTGGACATCAAGGACGCCATCAATGGTTACTGGGGGCCGGTCATGTCACTGGCACTCGTACCCTTCGTGTGGATCGGCGCCGATATGATCATCGCTGGCAAGCTGGTGACGCTGATTGCCGCGACCATTATTCTGGGTGTGTTGTACTGGGCGCTCCTGCGCTATAAGGTCAGCCGGGCGATTACCTACGGCACGACGTTTACGGCCGCCGTACTGTTGAGCGAGTGGGGCACCTACGGCCCGATTACTCCCGACATGATCATGGCCCTCTGGACGATACTGCTGGCATTGGGGTTGTTGGAATTCATGCGCAAACCCACCCGCAAGTTAGGAATTATGCTGGGCATCCTGGGTGCGCTGATGTACTACACCAAGGGTTTTGGGCTGTACTTCTTTGTGGCGCTGATCGGCCTCGTCGCGCTGTGGCAGTGGTGGTACCGCGAAGGACGCGACCACAAAAAGGTGCTCCGCCGCTATGCGCCCATGGCGATTGTGTTTGCCATACTGGTGCTGCCGTTTATTGGTGTGCTGAGCGTTAAGTACCAAAAGCTGACTATTAATAATGCCGGCACCTTCAACTGGCGTGTGATGGGCCCACACCTCAACGGTGTACAACCTATGGATAATTTCGGGCCCTTCATCCCGCCCAACGACACCGCTGTTAATGCCTGGGAGGATGGCTCACGGGTGACTGACCCGTCGCAGGACTGGGGTTTGCTGGACTCCAAACAGAACCTTATCCACTACCTCAATAAAATCTTGTGGGTGAACTTTAATAACGTCTTCAGCATTATGCGCGGCTTTGGGGCGTATGCCTCGTTTGCCATGGTAATCCTGATTATCGGCTGCTTCCAGCGCAAGTATTTCCAGCGGGAATACATTGTGTTTACGCTCATTAACGGCCTATTGATTGTGGGCTACGGGGTACTGTTCCTGGACGGCCGCTACATCTGGGGCGGAACACTCCTGGCGTTCATTGCCACCGCCCTGTTCCTGTCAACGCTGCAAAAGAAACAGCTGCTTTCGACGCTCCAGTTGACGGTGGGCGGCGTACTGGTGGGTGGTGGTTTGCTGCTGACAGTGGTGCAGGGCATCGTGGGCAGCCGCGACCTGGGCGAAGACCTGTACCGTATCTCCAAAGTTGTTGACCCCTTAATTCCGGAGGGTGCCCATGTCATGGCTGACCGCAACAACCCGGCATACCCGGTGTGTTACCGCATTAAGGCCCAGTGCTACAACGTCATGAACCCGTCGATTGATAATGCTGACGATTACTACCGGCTGATTAAACGCGAAGGCGTGAGCTACTACCTGGACTTCCATATGCGTGAAGATGACGCTGCACTGCAAAGCTTTGTGTCGCGCTATGGTTCTATGCTGGAAGACCACACTATCAAGGGTCAGCGCGTTACTATTTACAAGATCAACTAGCGCATCTGCCTGATACATACGTAAAACACCTGGCGTGGGCCAGGTGTTTTGATGTACGGTACGGAGCCGGTCTGCTAGCTTTCGTTATTCTCCAGCTGCATCCCGGCTGCCGCTTTTGGGCGGCGAGCGTCCGCGCTAAAGCGATAGGGGGTGTGCTTGATGATCCACATGGCGTGGTTGAAGCCGGTCTTAAAGTAGTTCTGGTGCGATTCACCCATGCGTTGGTGCTGCGCAATGGAATACTCGCCAAACTTGATGGCTGGGTTGATGGCAGCGTTGATTTTGATCTCAGGGCTGAGGTTCCAGTCGCCCATGCTCAGGTGCAAGTCTTCGCGGGCTTCTTTTTTGAAGACCCACATACCGGACAAGATGTCCTGGATTTTCTTGCCATAGAGCAAGCGGACTTCGGTGTTCAGCATCCACACGCCAAAACGGAGTTTAAAGGGAATTTTGGTACCGTCTTTTAATGGATAGCGGTTGCAAGAAATAAAGTCGAGGTCTTGATCGAGCAAATGGTCGATAATGGTCGCCAGGTCTTCCACGGGATAGGTGGCGTCACCATCGGCACCAACAATAATATCACCAGTGGCGTTCTGGATGCCGGTCATGTGGGCGTAGCCGTAGCCGATGCCGCCAAGCGTGCGGTTGTCCTCGAAGGCCTTGGCGCCGAGTTGCCGGGCGACCTCTACGGTGTTGTCAGACGAGTTGTTGCTGATGACGATAATCTCGTCGACGAATGATGGCACTTTGGCCAATACTTCCTTGAGGTGGTTCGCCTCATTACGGCACGGAAAGCATACCGTGACACGCTTGTCTCTGTACATTATATTTTTCCCTTTAAGATAGCTTTATGGTATCACCCGCTCGCAGCCTTTGCCAAATGTGAATATGCTTACGCCAGGAGGGTGGTGTATACTGGTGGGCAGTGATCAAAAAACTGTTCCGTATGAGTCTTGTTCGGTATCTTATTGTTGGCGTTACATCAGTAGGTATTGACTACTCGACCCTGCTTTTTTGCTATAACGTCCTCGATTTTGGACTGCCAGTCGCCACTACGGCGGGCTTTTTGGTAGGCCTGGTCAGCAGCTTCCTGCTGAATAAATTCTGGTCCTTTAATACCAGTCATACCGCGAAGCAGACGGCCAAACAGGGTCTGCTGGTGGCGGCGCTCGTGGGCTTTAATTTGCTGATAACCAACCTGGTCATCGTGTATCTGCACAAGCTGCACATCGGTCCAGAAATCTCCAAGATTATTACCACCGGCATGATAACCTGCTGGAACTATATCCTCTACAAAAAGCACATCTTCAAAGAAGTCGAGCCAATCGTCTAGCTATTTCAGGCGGGAGTTGAGCGGGTCGATGATGTACAGCGGCCGGTTCTGGGTCTCGGTGTGAATATGCGAAATGTACAGCGCTACCAAGCCCTGGGAAATCAGCAGCACACCCACAAAGAACAGCAGCAGCACACCCAGCATAGCGGTGCCAGTAAAGTCGATGCCTAACGGGTCGTTCATAATCAGCTGTTCGACAATGACGAACAATCCCAGCAGCAGGGCGGTTGGGGTAATGATTAGTCCGACGTACCCTGAGAAATACAGGGGTGCCAGGCTGAGTGACACGAAACTGTTCATAGCCAGTTTAATCAGTTGACTGACTTTGTAGGTAGCCTCGCCGGCCATGCGTGGGTTAGCATGGAAGGGAATAAAAGCTTCCCTGAAGCCCACCCAGTCAATCAGGCCGCGGGTGATGCGGTTGTGCTCGGTGAAGGTGCGGAACTGTTCCTGGACCACGCGGTCAATCAGCCGGAAGTCGGTAGCTCGTGGGGTGATTTTGGCGCCCGCCATGGAGCTCATCAGCCGGTAAAACAGCTTGGAGCCGAAGCGCTTGACCAGCCCTTCCTTTTGGTTGGACATGCGCACACCGGTAACTACCTGGTAGCCCTCTTTCCATTTGGCTAGAAAGTCAGGGATGAGCTCTGGGGGGAACTGGCCGTCGCAGTCCACCATGATGATTGCCTTACCCTTGGCCTGCAGGATGCCGGCGGTGGTGGCCATTTCTTTGCCAAAGTTGCGCGAAAAGCTGACGACACTGACGTTTTTGTGCTCGTCGGCCAGCTTTTGCAAGATGGAAAGGGTGTTGTCCCGGCTACCATCGTTAATGAAAATCGTTTCAAACGATACATCGGCCAGGACTTCACGCAGCTTAGTGTAGAGGGGGATAATGTTTTCTTGTTCGTTGTAGGCGGGTATCACCACTGACAACTGCGGGGTTCCATCTGTCATAAGCATATAATAGCAAATTATGTTCGCCGTGCGGTCCCTGTAGTGATTTCATAGTAATCTCCACACTGTTTACTAACCAATAGCTTTGTTATGATGTAAAGTATGAAACTTATCGTTACCGCCGGTGGCCAAGGCACAAAACTATGGCCCTACTCACGCGAAACCAAACCTAAGCAGTTCCAGCCGGTCGTTGGTGACACGTCACTCTACACCGACACCATTCAAACGCTCCTTAAGAAGTTCCTCCCCGAGGACATTTTCATTTCCACTAAAAAGAAGTTCATCAAGTACATCTCCGAGCAATCGCCGGAAATCCCCCTCAAGAACTACATCATCGAGCCCGACCTGTCCAAGGACCGCGGCCCAGGTGAAGGCTTGGCCTTCCTGAAGTTGAGCATGTACTATCCTGATGAGCCATTCTTTGTGGTGCAGGCTGACTGTGTACGCAAGCCCGAAGAAGCCTTTTTGGGCATGATCGAAGAGTGTGGCAAGATGGTCGAACGCGACCGCCAATACATCACCGGTGGCCTGAAGGCTACCGAGCCCAACATGGGCATCGACTACCTGCAGCTTGGTGAAAAAGTGCCCGGCACCGCCCAGGAACTCTATGTGGTGGATGCCTTCTTGGGTCGCCGCGACAGCTACCGCGAAACCAAAGAACTGATTGAAAACTTCCACATCGTGGTGCACTGCAATCACTCCTGCTGGTACCCCGACCTCATGTTGGACGCCTACAAAAAGTACCGTCCGGACTGGTACGACGCGCTGATGCGTATCAAGGACTGCATCGATAAGCCCGGTGAAGATGCCGCCATCGAAGAGATCTACGCCACTATGGAAAAGGGCGCCACCGAAGAGGTCACCAAGCACGTCATGGACGAGGGCAACGCCCGTATCATGCTGCTGCCATACAAGTGGACCGACATCGGTACCTGGGGCTCGGTGTACGAGTTCTTTACCGATGGCGAGAACATCGAAAACTACAAAGATGGCCGGGTGGTAGACATCGACACTACTGGCAGCCTGATCAAGACCAGCAACCAGCACAAACTGATTGCCATTGCCGGCGTGGAAGACCTGGTAGTTGTAGACACCGACGATGTGCTGCTGATCATCCCCAAAGACAAGATTGAAAAGATTAAAGACATCCAATCCAAGCTCAAAGAGCAAGCGGAAGGGAAGGAGTACTTATAATATGCGCCGAAAACTTATTGCTTTTGACCTCGATGGCACGCTAGCCCCCAGTAAATCACCGTTGCCAGACCGCATGGCCGACATGCTGGACCAGCTGCTGGAGAAGTACCACGTGTGTGTTATTTCCGGTGGCCGCTTTGAGCAGTTCCACAAGCAGCTGCTGAGCAACCTGAAGGCTGACCCCTCACGCCTGGAGCGCCTGCACCTGATGCCTACCTGTGGCACCCGCTACTACCAGTACGACGTGGCCAAGCACGACTGGGAAATGGTGTATGCCGAGGACTTTACCGAGGCCGAAAAGAAAGAGATTTCCGAAGTACTGCTGAAGGTTACCAAAGACCTGGGCTACCTGGAAAGCAAAACCTACGGTGAAATCATCGAAGACCGTGGCAGCCAGATTACACTGTCGACACTCGGCCAGGACGTCGTGGACCACCTGGGCCTGGAAGGCGTAGCCCTCAAGGAAGCTTGGGACCCAGACAACGCCAAAAAGAACGCTATCCGCGAAGCCGCAGCACCACTGCTGCCCAACGTGGAAGTGCGCGTTGGCGGCCTGACCTCCATTGACGTGACCCGCCCGGGCATTGACAAGGCCTATGGCATGCAAAAGCTGATGAGCCTGCTGGAAATCAGCAAAGACGAGATTTTGTTCGTGGGTGACCGTTTGGCCGAGGGTGGCAACGACTACCCGGTACGGGCTATGGGCATCGATGCTATCGAGATCAGCAAGTGGGAAGAGACTGCTATCTTGGTGGAAGGTATCGTCCACGTCTCCTAATCCGTTGCACCTGCTGCTAACTATGACAAAGGCGCCCACCCGGGCGTCTTTGTCATTCCAGACACCCCGTCATTGCGGACTAGATCCGCAATCCAGTAAAAATAGAAATCCATATTTACTGGGTCCTGAATCAAGTTCAGGATGACGGCGAGAAAAGTGTTTTTTATCACGCATAATTGCTGTTGCAAAGCGAGGCAACTCAGCTTATGCTGAGCGCACAATATAGTGGGGGAGACGTACGATGGGGTTGGCAAACGTTCTTAGTGGGAGAAGGCATGTTCTTCGTGTTTCAAAAAGTGTCAGGCAGCGCAGTCTCGCGCTGTTTTTTGTAGCAATATTTGGGTTCAGCATCATCGTGCCCACAGCTTCGGTAGTGGCGGTCGATCTGCAGGAGCGCAAAGCAGATATACCCAAAAACAAGCACATCAATACCAAGGACCCGGGCACGAACGTAGAAATGAAGCAGGACTACCCGGATGCCATGGCGCCCACATCCAGCGGTGCAAAGGCTGCCCCGGATTACCAGGGGCCACGCACGCCCGACATCCTGGGCAACGTACAGCCATCAGCAACGGCATTGACCGGCCAGCCCATGCAGGACCAACCCGACAAGCGCAGCACGGCCAAAGAGGGCGAATTGGTAAACAAGCGCACGGCCACCAGCGCCACCTTCCGTAACGATGACGGCACCCTTACCACCCGGCAGTACCAGATGCCAAAGTTCTTCAAGAAAGATAATAACTGGAAGACTATCGACACCACGCTCATCGAAGACAAGAACGCGGCTGACGCCGGCAGCACACTCGGCAAGTTATACGGCCAGGCCCGCTCAGCCGTAACACCAACCACTACGTACACGGTCAAAGAGAACGCCTGGCAAGCCCGCTTTGCGCCCAGCAATGACAAAGTCGGCATGGTGCGTGTCCAAAAAGGTGATAGCAGCATCGGTTTTTCGCCAATTGATGCCGCCGATGTCGTACCAGTCATCACCCGTAACGGCGACAACCAATTTGTGATGTACAAAAACCTCTGGCCTGGCGTAGATGTGGAGTATTCAGTGCATGGTTCGGAGGTCAAAGAAAATATCATCCTCAAGAACAAGCAATCCACCAACAAAGTATCCTTTAAATTGGATGGCGCCACGCTCAAAAAGCAAACCAGCAAGACAGGCCCTGCCTACAAGATAGAGGGTGCCCTGAACAATGAATTTGGCATCAACCCGGCAAACCTTATCTTGAACAACTACGGCCTGGAAACTGACGAATCAGTCTATAGCCAGACCTACCAAGGCAATAAACTTACGGTGCAAGTAGACAAGGCGTACCTGGAGGCCCTGCCAGCTGACGCCTTTCCTGCGGTCGTAGACCCTACCGTCTCAGAGCCCGTCAAAGTTACCTTTGGTACTCGGGCAGAGGGCAACTACATATCGACCAGCAGCGAAGGAGATATATGCTATTCGAATGTCTGTAATCTGTATGCCGGTTCAGTCCAGAGCCAATACTCCAGCACCTATCGCACCTGGCGCGGCCAGCTGTATGCGGGCTATGGCTTCCTGAAGGGACGGACATTGGTTAGCGCTAAGCTGCACCTTACCAAGCGCACAGGCGTCAGCTTTTACACCGGCACCTCATCGGCTCAGGCTTACGGCGTGTACGCTAGTAATTGCATAGGCTACTTTTGCGGGGGCACCTTCGGCAGCGCCGCCACCTTTGCCACCGCCGGTGACATCGATGCTACCTCGGTGTACCAAGGGTACATTAGTGCCAACAAATGGGAAGAATGGCTGATGGTACGTGGCAACGAAATCAACAGCGAAACCTTCAAGAACTTCGACCCAGAGGGCAGTTACGTATCGTTTACCTACGAAGACTTGCTGCCCAGCCCGACCATCACCAGTCCAACCGTCGATAACCAGGTGTTCATCGACCCACAGGTGTCATTTGCTTCCAGTACTTATTCCACCAACCCGGCCTCTAGCGCGCTTATTCAGTATGATTTTTGTGTCAGTAGCGCCCCTGGTTGCGGTGGCGCCGTTATGATATCCGGGCACCAGGGCAGTGCCCAGTGGACCATTGCCGACGGCTTGCTGCAGGATGGATCGACCTATTACGTGCAGGCCCGTACCTACGACAGTACCTACGATATATACGGCTCGTGGGGCGTGCCCCGACCGTTCCGCATTGACGCCCGCACCGGCAAGGACAGTACGCAGGCCTACGACACGCTCGGCCCGGTATCGGTGGACATGGCCACCGGCAATGTCAGTACCAGTGCGGCCAGCCACAGTACCAGCGCCTTGGGTGGATCGCTGGGTGTGAGCTTGGACTACAACTCACCGGTACGTTCCCGCAACGGGCTGTACGGCCAGTACTACAACAACACGAATCACAGCGGCAATGCCGTGCTGGAACGCGTCGACCAGCAAGTGAACTTTGACTGGCTAAGCGGTTCGCCAGCTACCAATATGGTAAACAGCAATAGCTTTAGCGCTAAATGGACCGGCTTCTTTGTAGCCCCAGTCACCGGTAACTACGAATTCGGTGCCACTGCTGATGACACGGTAAAGATTGTCGCTAACAACGTGACTGTGATGAACCAAACCAGCTGCTGTGCCGTAGGCGCCTATGGTGGCGTGCCACTCAGCCTGACGGCCGGGCAGGTGATTCCTATCGAAATGCGCATGAGTGAAGACGTCGGTGGTGCTCAAGCAAAATTGCTGGTTAAGTCCACGGCGCTGTCGCCCAACGAACAGACCGTACCTTCCAGCTGGCTGCATACCGGCATCCGCAATGCCACGCCGTACAATGGCTTAACTGGTCGCTACCACAAAGACACCGGTGACCACGATTACAACAACGCCAACAACAGCATGTTCATGCAGCGCAACGACTCGCTGCTGAGCTTTGCCTGGGGTACTGGAGCGGCCGCCCCGAGCGCGCCGGTAGATAACTTTATGGTGCGCTGGACCGGCTTTATCACGGTGCCGGCCACCGGTAACTACGAATTCGGTACGGTCAGTGATGACGGCTCACGTATAGTGCTCAGCCCGAACAACACTGATACCACGGTGGTCAACAAATGGTATGACGACGGCAACACGCCTACCTGGGGCAGCATCAGCCTGACCGAAGGACAAACGGTGCCCGTTCGCGTGGATTACTTTGAGCACGGCGGCGAAGCCAGCATGTATTTCAAGGTACGCTCAACCTCGCTGAACATTCCTGAGCAAATAGTCCCGCTCAGCTGGTTGACGCCATCCGCCCGGGTATTGCCTGAAGGCTGGAACCTTGGTATTGACCCCGACGGCAACCTGTCGTACGACCGCCTGAAGATCAACCAGAACAGCGCCGTGCTGACGGACTCTACGGGCAGTACGCACGAATACACCTGGAGCCAGGACGCTAATTCGTACAAGCCGCCAGCCAACGAATCCGGCACGCTGGTGCGCAACAACGATGCCACCTATACATTCCAAGACACCGATGGCCGCTCTTACCTGTTCAACACTGATGGTACCCTTAATGCTGTTACCAGCCCGACTGACGACCTGAAGCCCGCGGCCCTGAAGTACCAATACGGTACGACCGCACCCGCCAAGCTAATTCAAATAACCGATGGCCTGGATAGTAACCGCTGGGCCAAAGTGTACTACAGCGGCGACGCCAACTGTGCCACGGCGCCCAGCAGCTTTGACGCTGCGCCACCCACCAACATGCTGTGCGCGGTAAAGACCAATGACGGCCGTGCTACTAACTTCTTTTATATGTCCGGCCGTCTGGCACGCATCCAGGAGCCCGGGAACGAACTGACAGACTTTGGCTACGACAACTACGGATTGCTCACCCAGGTACGTGACCCGCTGGCTAATGACACAGTAGCCGCTGGCATCCGTACCGACGACGAAACCACCAAGACCACCATGGCGTACGACAACCTCGGCCGCTTGATCAGCGTAAAGCAGCCAGCCGCCACGGCGGGGGCTACGCGCACCGAACACACCCTGCAATACCTGCCGGGTACCGGCACCTACTACGGTGCTACCGAACAGCACATTACTGGCATGACCGAGCCGCACGGCTTTGCTCGGCGCGTAGAATATGACAACCTGCTGCGCACA
>DASPHS010000031.1:0-4952 GCA_035629475.1 Saccharimonadales bacterium (SeqCode) | reverse complement strand
CTTGCAGGCCAGCAAAGATGAAGCTATTGATGTGCCGCCCTTTTTTGCCCAGCCGTTCATTGACGGGGTAGTGCAGGCCGAGGGCATGCCGGCCTTTGCGAGCACTCCAGAGGTGTACCAGTGGCTGGCGCATACCGCCGAGCAGGGTGGACAAACAAAGCAGCTTCGCACGCTTGCCGGCGAGAGCCTTATCCACTACAAAACGGCGTTGGCGGCTGAGCTGATTGCGGAAAAGCCGGCAGCGGCCATCGATCCGGCGATTGCTGCAGCGCAGTCAATTGTGCTCGAACCAGAGGCCACGCTGGAACACTTTGCCAAGCTGCAATTGGTGCGTGATACAGTCCGAGCGGAATACAAGCAGCACAAGCTGCCATACGGCTCATGGGACGTAGCGGATGAGGCTAAGCTGGCTATTCTGGAGATATACCTGGGCAAAGTGAACGACCAGATTGCCAATTATTGGCCACGCATCGGGCAGATTCAGGACCAGGCGTTGGCGACTGGCAATGACGAACTGTGGTTGCGTGCCGCCCAGGCTTTGCCGTCCTGGAAACACCAGGCAATTCTGGCTGAGCAAGAAGACCGGCGCTCTTTTTACCGCCGGCTCGACTATGTACGTCACGGCATGGGGCATGATGGCGAGGGGGAGCCGCATGCAGTCGAGTACCGTTTGCGCCAGTTGGCCGCAGCGGCAATGCACCAGGTTGGCCGCCCGCCAGAAAAGCCCCCGGTCTTTACCCGGGAGCAGGAGGCGGAGATGCGCGCCATAAAGGTTACCCCTGACAATCACCGCGACATGTTCGTGCAATTGCTTAGTCAAACTGATAAGTTGAGCATACATAATCCCGATGAAGAGGGGCCGAACAAATACACCCCCGATCGTACGCATCCGGCCGCAGATGGCAAATGGCAGGTGGTGTTCCACCCCACCAAAAAGTCCTACAAAGTTGATTCCGTGGCTAAGGTGGTCATGATTTCCCCCGAAGACGTATCTCTATATAACGTATTGGTTGTGGGCACGCATGAAGCGGAGCACGTCAATCAAGGTGACGCCGACAGTGCTATCGGCCAGCAGTTACAGATTGCCAACCTTAAGGGCAAGCGCGTCGGTCCGCTGCGCGAAGGCAAGGCCAACGAAGTCCAGCGCGAGGGTGAGTTGCAGTTCTTTGGTCACAACGCCAGCCGTACGCCTGCCATGACTTACGCCGGTGCTGTGGAAGCTTCATGGGAGCGCCACGACCTGGTGGCCTCAGCAGTTGCTTTCTATCGTGCCCGCCGCGAGGCGACCCCTGGTAGTACGGCGCTTGGTGCTGCCAAAGAAGCTGCCGACCGGGCCATACGCCAACTGCGCGGCGACACTACGAATACACAGGCATTGTCGTATGACGAGTACCAATTATTGGTTGATGCTGTAGCTGAGGCTCCCCAGTCAGTGCGTGACCGGGCTGCGCAAGTCACTTGTTTTGATTTGCCCGACCAGCTACGCTTACATAAGTACGGGTTACTCCCGGTGCCACCACACCGGCTCGAATTTACGCCTATCATACTTGAACTGGTGAAAGCATATTACGAAAAGGTTACAACGCATGCCTAAGAAATTTTTAATCATTACCGCTACCCAAAACAGCCGTCCGTTTGCCGGGCTGCCGCATGAGGCATCATTACAACAGGGGCTATCCCGCTTGCAGGCTGGCCTGCAGGATACGTCCTGCTTTGTGGCTGCGGTCAACGAACTGGTTATAACGGTGCTCGACTCTCAGGTAACGATTCGTGATACCCGCAATGACTGCGATTTGAGTGAGTACGATTTTGTACAATTTATAAACGTATCGTTTGCACGTGACCACTTCCATGCGATTGCCCTGTACCTGCGCCACCACAACATTGGTTTTATTGACCCGCATGGCACCCGCGGGACAACGCTGGGCAAGACCTCCCAAATGGTGCACTTTGCACTGCAGGGTATTGCTGTTCCAGATACGATGGCTGTGTGGGGTATGCCGCTCTATGCGCAGCAGGCGCCCAGCGTCATGCAGATGCCTTGTATCTGCAAGCTCAACCAGGGTACCAAGGGTAATGACAACTTTTTGGTCAAGACCTGGGAGGAATTGGCAACACTTCTGGCAGAGCGGGGGAGTGAAGGGTTTGTACTGCAGCCCTTTATTCCGAACGACGGCGATTACCGGGTGCTCTATATTGGTGGCCAGTCGGTCGTCTTTTACAGGCAAGCCCAGGCCGGTTCGCACCTGAATAATACGTCACAGAACGGGAGCGGTACACTGGTGTCCGCCGAGGATTGTCCACCTGCGGTCGCCGCACTTGCCGCCCGTGCCCGGGAGGCTTACGGCAGCGCTATTGCCGGCGTGGATGTACTGGTGGACCGTGAGACTGACACGCCATATATTCTAGAAGTGAACGACACACCGGCTATTTTCAGCGGCCTATTCCAGCAGGAAAAGGGCGTCCTGTACGCCCACTATATTCAGCAACAACTCGATAACAGGGGATAATCATGAAATTTTATTGCATCATAACCAGCTACGACAAACCCTATAACAAGCAGTCCTTCGCCTACTTACAGGAGGCCGCTACCGCCCGCGGCCTGGAGTTTGTGGTGTTGGAATCAGACCGTTTTGATTATGCCCAGGATATGCAGCAGGCCCTCGAGACACCCTGCATTCTGTACCGTTTGAGCGTGTCGCAACAGGCTGGGATGCTTGAAGTGCAACTGCTCCGCCCAGGCGTAACAACCCTGTACCGTGATAGCTATGCGGCTATGGTGCGGGCTTATCCTTGGGGTAACGCCCTTCGTTTGCAAGCGGCTGGTCTGCCTATCATCCCCACGGTCTTTAACCTCGTAAAGGACCAGGAAGATCGGCTGCCGGCATACGTTGCACAATTAGGCGGCTTTCCGGTTATCCTGAAGGCCGCTGGTGGCAGCCATGGCGCCTCAGTGTTGCGCCTGGACTCCGAGGAGTCGTTGCGCTCGGTACTCGGCTTTGTAACTGCTAACACCGATGCTCATTTTGTGCTCCGTAAATATATTCACGATGCCACGCATTTGCGCATGGTCGTCGTGGGCGATACGGTAGCTGACGCTATCCGCTATTTGCCACAGCCCGGCGATTTTCGTACCAATGCGGTCAGTGTACCAGAGGTAGAGGCCTTTCCTGCCACCGCCGATAACGCGCACCTGTTTGAGCTGGCCGTGCAGGCTACGCAAGCATTGGGGCTGGATTTCGGTGGTGTCGACTTGCTGCTTGAGGCAGATGGGGCGGCTACGATTGCTGAGGTTAACTTCCCTTGCAACTTTAGTCGTAACCAAATGAATACAGGTGTGGATGTGGCCGGTATGATTGTGGACCACCTCATCGCCAAATCGGCAGCGTCTGCCGCCTAAGCGGTAACTGCTGTCACGTGTGTACGAATGTAGTCGTAGTCCTGTGCAATCTGATCGGCTGAATCGCTATACAGCTCAAAGATAGCGACCGCCTTGAAGCCTTGGCTAGCCTTACCGACGGTATCCCCAAGTTGGGCCTTGAGGCGTGCCGCTGAGATGCTCGGGAGCTGGCTGGCTGCCGTAAACTGCGTTATTTCGACTAATGACCCCCGCTCGGTGGGAAAGATTTCAATCGCCCGGTAATGGGCATGGCGTGTCGGGGTCAGGTCGGGCAGCTCACCGCTATAGGCTGCAATAGTAGCGCCTACAATATTGATGCCGTTGACCATGCTGTACATGGTGGTGCGGTAGCCACCAAGGCGGGCGCCGATTTCTATGATTCGTGGTCCGTCTTTGGTGAGTATCAGCTCAATGTGTGCGGCGCAGGAGCGGAGCCCGAGCGCTCGCATGCCTTGTTCGGCGCAGTGCAACAGTGCTTGCTGCTGTGCCGCGGATAGTAATGAAGGCATGGCTCGGCTATAGATAAAACTGTCATCAAAACCAGCCTCTTGGGCGGTAATATTATCCACGAGGGCGTCAGCCAGTACTACTGTGCCATCTTTGTCGGCATAGCCCAGGGCTGTATGTACGCTCCCCGGCATAAAAGACTCCAGTATAAAGCGGGGCTGCAGGCCGTCAGTATAGTGCGCATACAGCTCGGCTGCTTGCGCCGAGGCGTGCTGCCAGGCTGCCACCAGTGCTTCCATGGTATCGCAGCGCGTGATGAGCAGACTTTTTGACAGATTAGCTGGTTTGAGTATCACGGGGAAGCCGTGTGCGGTGGCAAAGGCTCGTACATCTGCCTCTGATGATACCGCTGCAAAGGGCGGTGAGATGGGCTCAGGCGCCCGGGCAAAGGCCTCACGCATGAGTATTTTGTCAGTACTGGCCCGCGCGGCCTCAGGACTGAGGGCATGGGTCAGCCCCAGATGACGGTTGATGTCGGCAGTCAATGCGATATATCGCTCGTACATGGTCCATACACAGCTTGGCCGCTCTGGCAGGGCGTCGACCGCTGCCAATACGGCGGCTTGATCGTCAAAATCAATCAGGTGGCCGCCGTCCTCAAATACATAGTGACGTTTCTCGTCTTTTATGATATAATATGTAATCTTGTGCTCATCAAAGTGTTTTTTAAAGACACTATGCAGCGAGCCAATAATCAAATACATGTGAACGTCCTGCTATAAGGTGATATAACAATAGTACCTATGAGTGAAGCATATAACAATCAGCACATAATTGGCCGCGCCGAGAACGTTAGTTTCCCGGAGTATAATTTGCATGCTGTGCCAGCGCGTATTGATACGGGTGCCCGCACGGCAGCGATATGGGCATCAGACATCACTGTTGATGATGGTGTGTTGTCATGTGCGCTGTTTGACAAGGCCAGCCCACTGTATACCGGTGAACGGCTGCGCTTTGCCACTTTCAGTCAGAGCGCGGTGGCAAGTTCCAACGGGAACGTCGAGGTGCGCTACAAGGTAAAACTGCTCATAAAATTGGGCGGTCG
>DASPHS010000030.1:0-9699 GCA_035629475.1 Saccharimonadales bacterium (SeqCode) | reverse complement strand
TGGGAGCCTCGGGCGTTTCGGGGTCGCGGTACACCGCTAACGTCACATGGAGTCTGCTGGCTGTTTCCAGCAACGATTCCTGACTGACCCCTGCCATGGTGGCGGCATCGGCAACCGGTACCCGTGAGGGGCTGAGTGATTGCGCCTCGGTTATGGGCTTGGCGGCCTCCAAAAGGGCAGCCGCACCGACCGGCACTACGGCGGCTGCTCGCTGTTCTTCGGGGGTGCGGACGGTTTCTATGAGCGGTCTTTTGAAAAGTGGTTTGGGCCGCTCGCCCTCGGGGATTGGCTCGAAGGCGCTATTGGGTTCGGAATCCGGCACCCGTACATCACGCAGATCGGGCCCAATAATAGCACCTTGCTTATAGCGCATGCCCTTCGGGGCGTCACGGTTGATAATGTCTTGAGCCGTGTAGCCCGTGCGGCGATTATCAACCAGGTCGACAATCTCACCGGTTACAATCCTGCCACTCTTCCGCCGGAACATACGCTCTACGCGTCCGAGTGCCTGCTCGGCTACGCGTTGCGTCCAAGGCGTAGACGCATTAACCAGCTTTTTGCTAATGGGACTGTCAAATCCGCGGGTAAGCGTGTCTACGAACAACAGTACGTCAAAGTAATCTTTCGTGGGGTCATTGTAGAGCTGTAGAATTGCCCTGCGCTGGGGTAATGGCATATCTCCACTGATGATGGCAGTTCGTATCTTGCGACGGATAGTTTGGTTATCGAAGTAGGGGTGTTTGATATCTACCTCTGCGTGGGCCTCAATCATCTCTTTGAGGATCTGGGTATGCTTCAGATTGTCGCCGGCAATACAGCGGACCAATACTTTGCGGCCCATCTGCAAGCCGGATACGACTTCACTGACAATAATTTCATTGCGTTTGGTGTGGTATATAAGCGGCCGTAATATATCGTCAGGATTCTCCTCGTAATCTTGGTGCATGTCATCCACGTTCGGCTCCGCCGCGATATCGATGCCTGTTTCAATGTTCCGAGCCATGACAGGGGATAGCCGCCCGTCACTGATGCCTTCCAGTAGTGTGCGCTTAAAGGAGAGCTCCTGCCCTTCGAGTGTTGTGGCGCTGGCGCCGAAGACCAGTTTGTTTTTGCCCGTTTCCTCGTCGAAGCAAAAGTCGTTGATAGCCTCATTGGTCTGTCCGCGTGCAAATGTATCTGATTCGTCACGCACGACAACATCGAACACGCTACGCGTAATATGCCCATTACGCAGGGCGTTTTCAAAGGACTGGTAGGTCATGACGGTCACATCTTTGATTTCTTTACGATTGCCGTGGTACTCACCGGGTTTTATAGGTGTGAACTGCAAAAAAGCCCGCACAGTCTGATCATTAATAGAGGCGGTCGGGACAAGTACTAGGGCGGTAACGGGCTCGTTGGGTTGCTCCTTGTATTTCAGGGCTGCGATAAGTGTGGTGTATACCGCGGTTTTGCCGATTGCTGTAGGCGCTTTAATGGTAATTTGGCTCGTTGCGCCTTGCTCAACTACCGTTGTCGCCAAGGTATCCATCATTTCCTTTTGATCGTCACGTAGCTTTGTGGCTATGGCACCACTCTTGTAATCGTCGACAAACCTGCGTAATCCATGTGTCATGGTGTGCATCTTGCGATCGTAAGCAAGCTCTCGGTACAGCTCTGCCCCTTCGCCCGGGCTGGGCATCCAATCTGCTGGTAGCGATTCAGCCCCGGCTACACGCTTCAGTGCACCGAGCGCCACGTCGTGATAGGCCAGCTGCCAGTCCTGGAGTTTCTCGGGCGGGTTATTGCCAGCCCCAAAAGGACCTATTAAAAAGTTAGTGAGTGCAATCTCATGGGGTGGTGGTAATGACTCGACTGCCATAAGAATACATTTCACCACATATATAATTCATTGTCTAATATATGTTAATGCAGTGGTAGCCAGTTGCGCTGGTCGGACTGCTCAATTACAGCGACCGTGTCACCAGTCTGTAGCCACATGGGCAAGCCTTGTTCAATGTTATGTGTAATATTCTGCCCAAAGAATTCGCCGCGTTCACCACCGATGGGGTCGATGCCACGCCGGTAGTCGCGCAGGGCGGCAGTGACCGGCCGTTCGCGTGGTAGCTCGCCAACGCTTTGATCAATGTTGGGGACAGGACACCGGGCGCAGGCGCGCACTACGTGGGCACTCATGTTACCAATGATGATGCTGCGCCAGTAATCTTCTGCATATGCTTCGTCGGTACCGCCAACGACAATATTCGCCCGGAAACGGCTCATATCTACGGGGCTATCGAGCCGCGTATTCAGGTCAGCTAGTGATGCCTCGGTGGTCACCAACATGGGAAAACTATCAGCAAATCCGGTATGGGTAGAGGCGCCGTCCACCTGGCATTCGGGCCTGATAGTGCGGGCCTGTTCCACGCGCAGCAGGCGAACATCTTTTTGTAAGTAATCCGAGAAATGGCGATCAGCAATCGTACTGACGAGCAGCCCGCTCCCGGCTTTTTTCCATAGCTCAGTCGGGACTTCTTCGGCAGAGGGGTCACGCTGCAGAGGGAGTGACAACTCGGCAACATCGGGAATGGTGACTTCCAGCCAACTCCCGGTGATAGCGGTTCCTACCCGGGCCAATTGCGGATGCGTGCGCTGGGTTATGGGTTGGCCCTTTTCGCCGACCAACATCCAGTTCCTGTCGTACTGCAGGCCAAGTTCGGTGACGGCAGCCTCAGAGACGCTCATGCCTCCACAGGATTTAATGGGGTATATGTTAAGGGCAGAGATGTATGGGGATGCTGGCATAATGATCTATCTTACCAGCTATGCAGGCGGGCGGTAAGGGCTACAGTGTCAACAATGGCGACCGATGGCTGCCAGGTTTTGCTGCGCGGTATGGCAAAAGCAGTTGAACCAGGATTCACAATCAGGCGGCCATCAACAGCCTCGATCTTTGGCTTGTGGCTATGACCGAGCAATATGACGCTGTAGTCGGGACATTCCAGTACCTTACGCAAGGTGGGTTTGTGATGCCCATGATAGGCGGCAAGTGATGTATTACTGCTGAGGGAGAGTTCAAACACCCCTTCGGTAAGATTAAAATCACCCGGGACAGTAGCTGCAGCCGCCAAAAAAGCAGCAACGTCCGTGTCGTTATTTCCCAGTACGCCACGGACGGGCAACCGTAAAGCATGTGCCGTATCGGCGAAGGCTACGACAGTACTCAGGTTTTTCCAGTCACCGCAGTGCACTACCAGGTCAACTGATTCGCTCGCAAAGTATTGGAGGGCCTGGGACATGTGCTCCAGGCGGTCGTGCGTATCGGAAATCACCCCTATCAGCATGTGCTACCTCCCGCTCGTCATTGGTATAATTACCCAGTATATCGTATTTGACAGCGTCCCCCTGCGGCCGTATAAATGAACTCCTAAAGAGGACTACCCATGCCATCACTTATCCCACTGCTCCACACACATCACCAGCCGGGCAGCCCCGAGCAGGCGGCACCTGGGCACGACCCCGTGACGATTGGGTTCGGTGATTTTGCTGAGGCGCCGCGAGCTGAGCGTGAGGCTGCCGTGCGTGAAGTGTACGCCGGGGATGTTCGGGACGCAGGGTATACCGAAACCGGTGAGCGATATCTGGGTGCTGTTGCCGCTGCTGCTGTGGACACTGCGGCTTCAACGGGCCTGAGCTATATCACACTACCGTTACTCTACCGGGCCGCCAAACGCCACTACGACTATGAAATGGGCCTACGGTTTCAGGCCGAGGCCACCCTGCTGGAGGAGGATTTTGATACGTTGACGCAAACATTGAGTAAGCGTGAGCAACGCGCCTTACGCCATGAACTCAATGAGACCGGCCCCCTCGACGAGCAACAGGGTGATTATTTTCTGCGAAACCGTGGCCAGGATAATAAGTTCGGCCGGAGCCTCATAGTGACACGTATCAGCCGACCAACCAGTGCAGCGGAACGCGACCTACCGGGTACGAAGCTGTTCGCAGAGGGGTTTGATCTGTCGAAGGGTAAGCCTGTATCTGCCCTAGAGGTTGCGACACGTGGGTTACGTATCATGCGCCGAAGCCTGCGCATTGAGACGATCCTACTGAACAACACCCGCCAGGCCATCACTGAGCGCTTTCCATTGTTTCCTACGGTGGTGGTGGAGCAGGCGGCCAAGCGATTCCAAGCACGCCAGTCTTCGTAGGGTGCGTATGCCGAAAAAGAAAATACCTCAGACGTGTATCTGAGGTATTTTCTTTGGAGGGCCATAGTAGACGCACTCTCTACTAAAATCAGGAACCAAATGCTGGCTGGTTTACGGTCAGGGCTTTGAAGGTGCCATGCATTTCGTAAATGGTGCCTTTAGTAATAAAGCAAGCGTCACCCATTCGCAGTGTAGATTCCGTGCCATCACTGCTAATACGCAATTCACCCTCAAGCACATAATAAATACGGTCATATTCACATGTTTCTTTCTCGTAGTAATCTGTCGCCTCGGTAGTTGCCAGGGACATATTAGGGCTAATTTCTTTTGTAATAAGATTGTTGGCGGTTTTGCTTTCCGCGATTTGGCGGATAGTACCTTCGGAAGCTCTGACGACTTTATGCATGGTTGTATTGTAGCAAAACAAAAAGCTCCGCAAACGCGAAGCTTTCATAATGCTTATGCTTGGAGGGTCAGGAGGGACTCGAACCCTCGACATTCTGCTTAAGAGGCAGACGCTCTAACCAGCTGAGCTACTGACCCACAATATAAGTGGAGTTGATAGGCTATATATACGTCAGGGCTCTGTGGGTGCTCATGGTTAGAGTGTGCCGCTCATTTTTACTTTTGCAGCTTTGCTGCGCCAGCTGAGCTACTGGCCCGTCGGTGGTATAGCTATAAAAAGAAAGAACTGTTAACGTACGTTAACCAAGATAATATAGCACATGACCCCTGTTTTTGCAATACCCAATTGCTGCAGCTGTCTACGCTTACCGTTGTTAAGGAATAATGTTATTGCTGTACCCTAGGCAATCAATGATAATAAGCTTAAGCTAAACGAAAGGTTCCTATGCTAAGCGCTCTCCAAACATTCGCCCAGGATTATACAACGTACTCCCTCGACACCACTACTACCGGTGCTGAAGCGGGCTTTACCATAACACCCGTGATGGCCGTCTTTTATGTGCTGGCCTACGTATTCTTCAGCTACCTGATGATGCGTATTTTTGTGAAGGCTAAGGTCGAACCTACCTGGTCTGCGTTTGTGCCCATTTACAGTAGTGTCAAAATGCTGCAGATGGTCGGCCGCCCATGGTGGTGGATTCTCCTGATGCTTATTCCATTTGTTGGTCTGGTCTTTGCTATCATTGCCATGCACGATTTCTCCAAGTCATTCGGTCATGGTGCGGGCTTTACCGTCCTGTTTGTCCTATTCCCGATTATTCCTTACGCCATCCTGGCTTTCGGTAGCGATGAGTACAAGGGGCCTGCTGCTTTGGAGGGTAAGGGCGATGGCGCTGCTCCATCCGGCCCCATTACACCAGTAGCCTAATAAACAGGCAGTCGGCGGGCTTATCTGGTACAATAACTTCTTATGAAGCTACTTAACGGTAAAGAACTCGCCGACTACATCAAAGAGCGCCAGATACGTCAGGTGCGAGCTTTACGGCAAGCTTGGGAAGTAACACCCAAGCTTGCTATTGTTGTTACCGTCGATCATCCGGTTATCAACGTCTATATGCGCATGAAGCAGGCCTACGGCGACGACATTATGATAGATGTCGAAGTCCACCGCATCAAACAAGACGATGCCGCTGCCACCATCAAGCAGCTGAACGAAGACGAAAGTGTCCAAGGCATCATTGTGCAACTGCCGCTGGAGCGTCCCGAAGAAACCGAAGCCATCGTCAATCTGGTTGCCCCCGAAAAGGATGTCGATGGCCTGGGCGCTAACGCACTCTATGAGCCTGCAACACCACTGGCCATTATGTGGCTGCTTTCTGGCTACAACATCGATTTGCAGGGTAAAAAAGTGCTGCTGGTAGGTCGTGGCAAACTCGTGGGTGCTCCACTGGAGCGTACCCTGCGGGCATCAAACGTCGATGTTTCTGTCGCTGACCGTGAAACCGAAGACCTGAAAGCGATGACTATTGAAGCCGATATTATTATCACTGCTACCGGCAGCCCGGCTATTCTGTACTCCAATATGCTCAAAGAAAAAGCCGTTGTGGTGGACGCTGGTGTTGCTGGCGAAGAGGGCAAGACCGTTGGCGACGTCGCGCCGGAAGTATACGACCGCGATGACATTACTATCACCCCACCCAAAGGTGGTGTAGGGCCGCTCACCGTCTGCGCACTGTTCGAGAATGTTATCCGCGCCTCCCAGCGCAAAGCTGGCCTCCTCGACTAACTTAGTGTAGTTCGGCAGTGGCCGCTACAAACTTCTCGTAAATATCTTGGGGCATTTCGTGACTGCCCAGCTTGTCATAGGTGTAATCGGCGGGCACAATCTCAAAGGTATATGTGCCGGCCAGCTCGGGATAGTAGCGTTCAGCCAGGCGCATCGCTGCCCGGCATTCCTTCACTTCACCCACGCAGTCCAGCGGTTTGTCACCTTCGATGCCTAGCAGGCTGCGGTACATTGGCTCCATCTCAGGGCTGACCAGTAGATTCTTGCCGCTCCAGATAGTTTCCAGCTCCTCACGGGCGATAAACGGCGTCAATGCCAGGAACACAAAGGCGCACTTGGGGCATTCACCGCACCATGACATGCGGTCGCTAGTATGAATAAAGGCCCGGTTGCAGGAGCTAAAGGTGTCACGGTAGCGCGCAAAGGCAATTTGGCTGAACAGTTCACTGATGCGTACTTCACTGAATGGCCGCAGGAATGAGTAGTAGCGGACGCTGTCGTCAAAAGTGCGGGTCAGGTATTGTTGGAAGTCGCGCTCAAACTCCTCTGATTTAGAGTACTGGTGATTAATAGCCAGACCCTGGTAGTGTAGGGTGGGCTCGTTGGCGGATTGCTCATTGGACATAACCACGTCGCGCTTACCCGTCAGGATGGCAACAATTACGCCGACCGCTCCAAAGATGGCCGATATGGGTATGTGGCCGTTGTAGGCGTCCTTGGCATTCAATTCCAGCAGTTTACGGTCCCAGTTGCGCTCCACCCAGGCATGCTGCGTACCAATAGCTTCAACAAGCGGTGTCAGCTGTGGGCGATGGCCCAAGCTCCAGGTTGTGATGTCGCTGCCTTGGCCGCGCAGGAGCTCAATGCTCACCAGCGAGTCTTTGCCGCCCCCAACCGCTACCAGCTGGCCTTGGCCGGTGTGATGCACTGGTGTTATGGCGGGGGAGGTGCCAGGGAATATGACAGGCGTACGGGGGTCGAGCTGGTTGACGTACCAAAACTCTCCCAGGCCTTGCTGGTAGGTCTTGGTGAAAAAGCTGGCCATGCGCTCATCCATCTCGCCGCTGCGAATGACAATCTCGGAGGGGACATATGTCTTGTAATACGATACGCCCGCTATGAAAAACAGGGTTTGCAGCGCCCGGTCCAGGACGTCCGCATCGTAGGCTACAAAAGGGAAGTCAAATTTGAAGGTTTCGGTGAAGTGCAGCTGGTCATCCATAGCATACAGCAGTGACAATTCGCCGGTCTGTTCATCGAAGTGGTAGGAGTCAAAAATAAATTGCTGATATTTTGCCATATGGTCTTATTATACCCTTTTCTGGTTCTGACCTCTAGTAGCGCTTATGAATATTGATTAATGCTTACGTTTATGCTATAATAATATTTATGTATCGCTTCCGTTACGAAAATGGCCAGCCAGTGGCTATCCCAGCCGATGAGCCTATCGAGGCTGTACCTGCACCTATTCAGGCCGCAGAAGCTGCCCCCGTTACCGCTCGGCCGCGAATGAAGAACATTGGTGGATGCCTTATAGCCGTAACTGCGGACGGTGAACCCCTTGTCGGGGTATCATCCCCAGCGGAAGAAAGCCCTCTGGCTACGACGACCCCCTCTCCGTCAGAATCGAAACCAGAAAATATGGAATCTCGTGTGCGTAGAATAGTTGATTCCATTACCGGCCGTGGTTTAAGGGGTAAGTTCCCCTCGGGTATATCCATGAATACCAATAGCACGCTGGACGCCCTAGTAGTTGATCATAACATTTGGTCAGACTATACGGCATACGGTGATCATACTGACGTGCAGAGTCGTTTGAGTAGTCTTCATAGTTTATTCACAGACATGAGTCGAAAAGAAGGCCAATCGCCGCACTACCTCTACATGGCTCCCTACGAAGATGGTGAACATCATGGCCAGGATGCACAGCAGACAGTCGTAAATTATGCTTTTGAAACCGACTTTCGTGACAGGCATAACCGTCCTGCGCGGTATGTATCAGCGACCTTTGTGATGCCTGCCACATCGGCCAATACGCTTCGTGATATGGTTTCTGATAATGCGGACGCTGCTGAAATGTTCTTCCAGCAAGCTGCAAATGGACTCGAAGCCAGTGGTGTTGGCAGGGTGCAATCTGATCGGGTAATTATGGTTGATGGCATTAAGTTCGAGCACCCTCTTAACAGTCGTGTGTACGCTAACGGTGCTCAACTACGCCGTGACTATCAGAAAACTGAGCCGGTAGAATTGCAGTATAGTCAGCCCTACGGGAATGTAGCCGTAGCCCCTGGGCGTTAGGCTGCTGAGGTAACTACTTATGTACCGCATTCGTTTTGAAAATGGCCAACCCGTACAAGTGGAAGAACCGATTGAGGCAGCACCTGTTGCGGCCCCTATGGCTGAGGTAACTGTCCCTGACCCTGGTTTGCGGCGTATGAAGAGCGTCGGCGGCCGACTTATCGCGGTGGACGTTAATGGCGAGCCACTGGTTGAAAACCCTACCGAGTCATCCTATGCGGCGTATTCGCCTGCGGCGGCATCTCAGCAGGAGGCCACTGTCTCCGTACCAGCAGAAGCAAACGTCGAAAATCTGGAAACTCGTGTCCGCCGGATAGTGGATAGTATTACCGAACGGGGAGTGGCCGGTAAGTTCCCGGGCGCCGTCATGCAAACCAATAACAACCTTGCACCTCTGGAAGTGCCTCGTACATGGGCGAATGAATATGGTGTATATGGCGACCGCCAAGATGAGGTGAAAGACCAATTTGTGCTGCATACGCTGTTAACTAACATGCGCGACGACACAAAATCAGCCCACCACATGGTGTTCACGCCGGTGCGCAATGCACAAAGCCCCGAAGCTGCCCCCATGGAGAGCATGGTGAGTTACCTCTACGATTCCCGCTACAGGTCGTATCAGAACCGCCCAAGTTTTTACGTACTCTCTACGTTCTTCATGCCGACGGAATCAGCAAATACCTTGCGCGCAACCATTGAGGCCGAACCAGATGCCGCTGAGGTATTTTTCCAGCATGCCGCCAGTGGCCTGGACATTGAGCGCGTGGAGTCAGACCGCGTCGTGCTGCTGGACGGTGAGCCGTTTTATCCCTACTTGCAATCAAACGTCTACAAGGGTAAAGAGCTGAAAGCTGCTTACCGGGAAAACGCGCAGCAGCATATGTACAGCAGGCCACAGGGCTCTGTGCCTTATACTCGCGACTAGTGACCTACCTGCAATGATTAGAGTAGGTTGACTTCTTTTTTGAACAGCAGGCCACGTTCTTCGAAATTCTGGAACATATCATAGCTGGGGAAGCC